>DASSPL010000212.1:0-2817 GCA_035699685.1 Burkholderiales bacterium
AGGTCGAGCGTCTTGTGGTGGCTCAGCTTCTCGAACTTGATGCCCGACGGGAACGTGTAGGGGTACGCGTCGTCGGCGATCAGGTTGCGGCGCCGGAACTCGGCCGGATCCATGCCGAGCTTCTGCGCGGCGAGGTCGACGATGCCCTCGGTGAGCGCCATGGCGATCGGATGGCCGACGGCGCGGTACTGGCACGTGACGTTCTTGTTGGTGAACACGACGTGCATCTTCGCGCGGTACTTCTGGTGCTTGTACGGGCCGCCGGTGAGGTTCACCACCTGGTTGCCCTCGATGCCGCTGGTGCGCGGGTAGACCGAATAGGGACCGATCGCGGTCAGGTCGTCCAGGTCGAAAGCGAGGATGTCGCCCTCTTTGGTGCAGGCGAGGCGCACGCGGGCCTTGTGCTCGCGGCAGTGGATGTCGGAGAGGAACGACTCCAGCCGGTCCGCCACGAACTTCACCGGCCGGCGCAGCATCACGGAGAGGGCGGCCGTGGCCATCTCGTCCGGGTAGACGTGCACCTTGATGCCGAAGGAGCCGCCGACATCCTTCGCGATCACGCGCACGTTGCCCTCGGGAATGCCGAGGTGGCGCGAGAAGATGTCCTGCATCATGTGCGGCGCCTGCGTCGCGTGGTACACGGTCAGCGAATGCTCGCCGGCGTTGTAGTCGGCCAGGATCGCGCGGCCCTCGAGGCACACGCCGGTGTGGCGGCCGAAGCCGAACGTGTCCTCGACGATCACGTCCGCCCTGGCGAAGGCCTCGTCCACGCCGCCGGTGTCGTGCTCGCGCTTGAAGCAGATGTTGTCGCCGAGGTCGGGGTGGATCACGCGCTTTCCCGCCAGCGCCTCGTCCATGTCCACCACGACCGGCAGCTCTTCCCACTCCACTTCGATGAGCTGCACCGCGTCCTCGGCCTGGCTGCGCGACTCGGCGACCACGGCCGCGACCGCCTCGCCCTGCCAGCACGCGCGATCAATGGCGATGGCGTGCTGCGGCGGCGACTTGATGCCCTTCAGGTGCGCGAGCACCGCGACCCACGGCGTGCAGTACTCGGCCACCGCGCGGCCGTCGACGACGGCGATGACGCCCGGCGCGCGCGCGGCGGCCTTGGCGTCCATGCGCTTGATCCTGGCGTGGGCATAGGGGCTGCGCAGGAATGCGACGTGCGCCAGGCGCGGAAAGCGCAGGTCGTCCGTGAACGCGCCGCGGCCCTGGAGCAGCCGCTGCAGGCCCGGCCGCGGCACGCTCTCGCCGATATAGCCGCGATCGACCTGGGTGCCGGGTGCGTGGAGCGGGAGCTCAGCCTTTCCCATTGATGGTCTCTTCGATGGCGTCGACGATGGCCTGGTAGCCGGTGCAGCGGCAGTAGTTGCCCGAGATGTGTTCCCGGATTTCATCCCGGCTGGCCTTGCGGCCGCTGCGCACCAGGTCCTGGGCGGCCATCAGCATGCCCGGCGTGCAGAAGCCGCACTGCAGCGCGTTCTTCTCGTGAAACGCTTTCTGCAGCGGCGCGAGCTCCTTCGAGTCGGTGAGGCCTTCGATGGTCTCCACCGTGCAGCCGTCGGCCTGCACGGCGAGCATCAGGCAGCCGCGCACGATCTCGCCGTTGACGCGGATCGTGCACGCGCCGCAGACCCCGTGCTCGCAGCCGATGTGCGATCCGGTGAGGCCCAGCTCTTCTCTTAAAAAATCCACCAAATGCATCCGCGGCTCGATTCGCCGCGTGACGCGCTGGCCGTTGACCGTCAGTGTGGTTTCGAGAGCTTGTTCCATGCGCGCGAGAGGAGCACCTTCGCAAGATGCAGCTTGGTGGCTGAGGTGTGATAGAGGTCGGCCGGCGGCTGGAGGTCCTGCTCCAGCGCCTTCTGCGCCGCCTCGACCGAATTCTGCCTGGACGCGTGGACGGCCAGCACGGGCGTCGCGCCGGCGCCGAAGAAGGCGATGCGCCTGCCCGACGCGTCCGCCACGCCGGCGAGGCCGACGATGGCGTAGTCGCCGTGCCGGCGCGCGAGCTCGAGGAACACCGAGCGCTCGACCTTCGGGAATTCGACCGCGGCGACCAGCTCGCCCGGGCGCACGTCGGTCTCGAACAGGCCCTTGAAGAAGTGCTCGGCCGAGACGCGGCGCTCGCCGCGCCGGCCCACCATCACGATGGTGGCATTGAGCGCGAGCGCCACCGCCGGATACTCGGCCGCCGGATCGGCGAGCGCGATGCTGCCGCCGATCGTGCCGCGGTTGCGGATCGCGGGATGCGCGACGTGCTTCACCGCCTCGGCGAGGAGCGGCACGTGCCGCGCGACCGCGTCCGACTTCTCGATCTGCGCATGCGTGGCGAGCGCGCCGACGCGCAGGCTCGCGCCGCGCGGTTCGATGGCGGCGAGGTCGCGCAGGCCGGTGATGTCGACCAGCAGGTCGGGATGCGCGAGGCGCATGTTGAGCGACGGGATGAGGCTCTGCCCGCCGGCCAGGATCTTCGCGCCGGGCCGCTCGATGAGATCGAACGCCTCGGCGAGCGACTTCGCCTTCGCGTAGGCGAATGATGGGGCTTTCAAAACCGACCTCCTCTTCGCGGCCGATTATGCACGAACTGGACTACACTTTTCCCAAGGGGGCGTGAAGCCAATGAAGGCCATTCTTTCAGCGATCCTGCTCTGGACGGGCGCGGCGTTTGCCCAGGGCTATCCGGCGCAGCCGATCCGCATGATCTCGCCGTTCCCGCCGGGCGGCAGCGTCGACATCATGGCGCGGCTCATCGCCGATCCGCTCGCCGCGCAGCTGAACGGCCGCATCGTGGTGGAGAACCGCAGCGGCGCG
>DASSPL010000213.1:0-4691 GCA_035699685.1 Burkholderiales bacterium
GCCGCGCACGCCCTCGAGGATGCGGCGCGCCTCGATCAGGCCGCTCTTCTGCCCGCGCGGCAGGTCGATCTGCGTGACGTCGCCGTTCACCACCGCGCGCGCGCCGAAGCCGATGCGGGTGAGGAACATCTTCATCTGCTCGGGCGTGGTGTTCTGCGCTTCATCCAGGATGATGAAGGCGTGGTTCAGCGTGCGGCCGCGCATGTAGGCGAGCGGCGCGACCTCGATGGTGCCGCGCTCGAGGAGCTTGCCGGTCTTCTCGAAGCCGAGCAGGTCGAACATCGCGTCGTACAGCGGCCTGAGATACGGATCGACTTTCTGCGCGAGATCCCCCGGCAGGAAGCCGAGCCGCTCGCCGGCCTCGACCGCCGGGCGCGTGAGCACGATGCGCTTCACCTTGTCGCGCTCGAGCGCATCGACCGCGCACGCCACCGCGAGGTAGGTCTTGCCGGTACCGGCGGGGCCGATGCCGAAGGTCAGGTCGCTCGCCAGCATGTGCTCGATGTACTGCACCTGGTGCGGCGTGCGGCCGTGCAGGTCGGTGCGGCGGGTGAGGAGCTGCGGGCCCTCGGAGGCAGGCTTCGTGTCCTGCAGGAGCTCGGTCAGGCCGAGCTGCACGTCGTCGAGCGACAGCTCGCCGGAAGCGCGGTCGTAGAAGTGCTCGAGCGCCTGCGCCGCGCGCTGCGCATGCTCGCCGCGCACGGTGAAGCGCGCGCCGCGGCGCGCGATCGTGACGTCGAGCGCCGACTCGATCTGGCGCAGGTTCTCGTCCAGCGCGCCGCAAAGGCGCGCAAGGCGCTGGTTGTCGACGGGGTCGAGCTGGACCTCGACCGGCTTGGCCCTCATTCCACCCGCTCGCCGCGCAACGAATGTGCCCGCGCCTCGCTGATGCGCACCTCGACGAAGCGGTCGACCAGGCCGGCGGGGCCGGGGAAATTGACGATGCGGTTATTGCCGGTACGCCCGGCGAGATCGCTGCCTCTCTTGGAAAGGCCCTCCACCAGGACGCGCTCGACGCCGCCGACCATGCGTTGCGACACGGCGTGCGCCTGGGACTGGACCTGCGCCTGCAGGCGCTGCAGCCGCTCGCTCTTCACGGCCTCGGGCACCTGATCGGGCAGCTCGGCGGCCGGCGTTCCCGGGCGCGGGCTGTAGGCGAAGCTGAAGGAGTCGTCGAATTGCAGCTCGGCGGCGAGCGCGAGCGTCGCGTCGAAGTCGGCGTCGGTCTCGCCGGGAAAGCCGACGATGAAGTCGGTGCTGACGCTGACGTCCGGCCTTGCGCGGCGCAGGCGGCGGATGATGGAGCGGTATTCGAGCGACGTGTAGCCCCGCTTCATCGCCGCGAGGACGCGGTCGGAGCCCGACTGCACCGGCAGGTGCACGTGCGGCGCGAGCTTGGCGAGCGCGCCATGCGCATCGATCAGCCGCTGCGTGAACTCGCGTGGATGCGACGTGGTATAGCGGACGCGCTCCACGGGCAGTTCGCAGACGAAATGCAGGAGCTCGGCGAAGTCGGCGTCCCGGCCGCCGATCAGGCCGCGCCACGCATTGACGTTCTGTCCGAGGAGCGTCACTTCCTTGACGCCCAGGCCGGCGATCTCGGCGATGACGTCTTCGAACGGGCGCGACACTTCCTCGCCGCGGGTGTAGGGCACGACGCAGAAGCTGCAGTACTTGGAGCAGCCTTCCATGATGGAGACGAAGGCGCGAACGCCGCTTTTCCCACCCTTGTCGCGCGGCGGCGGCAGGGCGTCGAATTTCTCGATGCTGGGGAAGCGGATGTCGACCTGCGGCTCGCCGGTGGCGCGGCGCCGCGCGAGCAGCTCGGGCAGCCGGTGCAGCGTCTGCGGACCGAACACCACGTCGACGAAAGGCGAGCGGCGCACGATCGCGGCGCCTTCCTGGCTCGCCACGCAGCCGCCGACCGCGATCATCACGCCCTTCTTCTTGAGGTGACGTACGCGACCGAGGTCCGCGAAGACCTTTTCCTGGGCCTTTTCGCGCACCGAGCAGGTGTTGAACACGATGAGGTCGGCGTCCTCGGGGCGCTCGGTGCGCTCCATGCCGTCGGCGGCGCGCAGCACGTCGGCGATCTTGTCCGAGTCGTACTCGTTCATCTGGCAGCCGAACGTGCGCAGGTACAGCCTGGGCATCAGGGCTTCTCCGCCGCCTCCTGCGGCGTGAGGATCCAGACGCGGTGCACGTGGCCGTTGGCGTCGAGCGCGTACTTCACGCGGGCGCCGGCCGGCAGCGCGGTGGGCTGGATGATGCGGTTGGCCTCGTCGCGGATCTGCGCGCCGGCGGCGAGCTGGGCGGGCTTGCCGTCCACTGCGACGACGTTCTCGCCCACATGGCTCATCTGCGCCGGCTTCGCATCCGCCGGGATGGTGCGCAGCTGCGCCGCCGCGCTGGCGGAAGCGAGGAGGGCGATGAGGACAAGCGTTCTCATGCGATGGCCGGAATCGGGGGGAAATGGTGGCGAATCAGGGACTCGAACCCCGGACACACGGATTATGATTCCGCTGCTCTAACCAGCTGAGCTAATTCGCCACGTCAAGCGAACGCATTATAAACCCGGCGAGCCACGATCTGATCGTCGTCGGCGCGGGCCCGGTCGGCGCGAGCCTCGCGCGCGCGGTGCCCGGGCTGGCGGTGGCGCTCGTCGGCGCGCCTCCCGCGGCCCCGCAGAGCGGGGGTTTTGACCCGCGCGTTTACGCGCTCAGCCCCGGCAACGTGGCGTTCCTGCGCGGCATCGGCGTCTGGGATGCCCTGCCTCAGGCACGCGTGGCTCCGGTGCATGCCATGCGCATCTTCGGCGATGGCGCATCGCTCGAATTCAACGCCTACGACGCCGGCGTTCCGGAGCTCGCGTGGATCGTCGAGGACAGCGCTCTGCAGGCGGCCCTCTGGTCGGGCCTCGGCAGCGCCGGCACGCAATGCACCGCTCTGGAATTGCGCAATGGCGAGGCCGTGCTGACGCTCGGCGACGGCCGCTTCCTGTCCGCAGCGCTGGTCGTCGGCGCGGACGGCGCGCAGTCGTTCGTGCGCAAGGCCGCCGCGATCGACGCCAGGGAAAGCGAGTACCGCCAGAGCGCCGTGGTCGCCAATTTCCGCTGCGGCAAGCCGCATCGCAATGTCGCGTTCCAGTGGTTCCAGGGCGGCCCGGTCCTCGCGCTGCTGCCGTTGCCGGGCGACCAGGTGTCCATGGTCTGGTCGCTGCCGGGCGAGGAAGCCGCGCGCATGGCGTCCGCGGCGTCGCTGGCCGACGAGGTGGAGCGCGCCGCGCAATCGATCCTTGGCCCGCTGGAGCTCGCCTCTCCCGTGCGCAGCTTTCCGCTGCGTCATCTCAGGGCGCGGCGTCTTGTCGCGCCGCGCGTCGCCCTCGTCGGCGACGCCGGCCACGTCGTGCATCCGCTCGCCGGCCAGGGCCTGAACCTGGGGTTGCAGGACGTGCGGGTGCTGTCTGAGGTACTGAACGCGCGCGAGCCGGGGCGCGACCCGGGCGACTACCGGCTGTTACGCCGTTACGAGCGGCGGCGCGCGGAGCCTATACTGGCCATGGATACGGTGATCGCGGGCCTTTTCGCGCTCTACGGCGCGGGCTGGACGGCCCGGATGCGCGCCACCGGATTGAACCTCACCGACCGGCTGCCGGTCCTAAAGAACCTTCTCATGCGACAGGCGATGGGCTGACATGATCGTTCGGGTATTTGCGGCGCTGGTCCTCGGGCTGTCGTTTCTTCCCGTGCTCGCCAACGAGGCGCACATCCGCAAGGTGATCGAGGCGAAGCTCGGCGGCGCCAAGGTCGAGGGCGTGCAGCCCGGGCCGCTCGGCCTGTACGAGGTGCGCTTCCGCTCCTCGAGCGGCGGCGTGCGCATCCTCTACACCGACGCGAGCGCGACGCACATCTTCGTCGGCAAGATCTACGAGACGCAGAACGACCGCGACGTCACCGAGGAGCGCCTGCGCAAGCTGAACGCGATCAAGTTCGACTCGCTGCCGCTCGATCAGGCGATCAAGGTGCAGCGCGGCAACGGCAAGCGCGTGATGGCCATGTTCTCGGATCCCTACTGCCCGGCGTGCAAGCAGTTCGAGCAGACGTTGCAGCAGATGGATGACATCACGGTCTATGTCTTCCCGCTGCCGATCATCCGCCCCGAGCTCGCCGACCACTCCAAGGCCGTGTGGTGCTCCCCCGATCGGGCCAAGGCGTGGCTCGACCTGGCCTTGCGCGGCAAGCCGCCGGCGGCGAAGCCGAGCTGCAGCACGCCGGTCGAGAAGAATGTCGAGCTCGGTCGCAGCCTCGGCGTGAACGCCACGCCGACGCTGATTTTCGCCGACGGCGAGCGCGTGAGCGGCGGATTGCGGCTGGCGGACCTCACCGCCGAGCTGGACAAGAAGCGCTAGTCAGTCCGGCTTCGGCGGCGCCTCGCCCCGGGGCCACAGCAGCCACATCCTGCCCTGCTGCCGCATGCGGCCGGCGCTCGCGCCGGCTTCATCGCCGGTTCCCCAATAGAAGTCGGCGCGCACCACGCCGCGGATCGCACCGCCCGTATCGTGGGCGGCCATCAGCCGCTGCAGCGGCTGCTCCGACAAGGGGTAGGTGGTGGCGAGGAACACCGGTGCGCCCAGCGGTACGTGGCGCCGGTCGACCGCCAGGCTGTATTGCGGCACGAGCGGCACGTTGAGC
>DASSPL010000214.1:0-8566 GCA_035699685.1 Burkholderiales bacterium
CCGCTCGACACCGAAGTGCTATGGCACCGGATGTACCACGCGACGCGCGACTACGGCCGCAAGGGCTCGGTCGTGGCGGGCATCAGCGCGGTCGACACGGCGCTCTGGGACATCGCCGGCAAGTACCACGAGGTGCCGATCCATCGGCTGCTGGGCGGCGCCTTCCGCACCAGGGTGCAGCCGTATGCCACGGGCTTCTATCGCATCAAGGGACAGGGTGAGGCCAAGCGCCTCGCCGAGGAAGCGCTGCGCCACTTCGATGCCGGATTCTCGCTGATGAAGGTCAAGCTGGGCTACGGCGTCGACGACGACCTCGCCTGCATGGCGGAAATCGGCCGCGCCATCCAGGGCAAGCCGATCAGGCTGATGGTCGACACCAACCACGCCTACGGCCGCGCAGAGGCGCTGCGGCTGGGACGCGCTCTGGAAGAGTACGACCTGCGCTGGTACGAAGAGCCGGTCGTGCCCGAGGACATCGCCGGCTACGTCGAGATGCGGCAGAAGCTCTCCATGCCGATCGCCGGGGGCGAGAACGAGCACACGATGTACGGCTTCCGCGAATTCCTCGGCGCCGGCGCGGTCGACATCGCGCAGCCCGACCTCGGCTCCTGCGGCGGCATAACCGCCGCGCGGCATATCGTCGCCATTGCCCAGTCGCACGGCATCCAGGTCAACCCGCACGTCTGGGGATCGGCCATCGCCCAGGCTGCTTCGCTACAGCTCCTGGCCGCGGTGCCGGTCGCGCATCACTCGCTCTTCGCGCAGGAGCCGATCCTCGAGTTCGACCGCTCCTCGCATCCGTTTCGCGTGCAGCTGATTACCAGGCCGATCCAGCAGGTGAACGGCTGGGTCGAGATTCCGTCCGGGCCGGGCCTCGGAGTGGAAGTCGACCGCGCCGTGCTGGAGAAATACCGCAGCTAAGGAACGCGTAAGAATTGCGGCCGTACCATGGGCGATTGGCCTTCCTTGGGAGGGATTGCCCATTCACCCTCAACTAACAAGCCTGCTCGGTTTCCTGACCGAGACGGCGTGGAAGCTTTCCGGGGATCGCGACTTCTGGCATCAGAAGGGGTTGATCGGAACGCCGGAGTTCTTCACGCTCGAGGACCTGAAGGCATACATCAACAGCCCGATGTTGATGCCGGAATACTTCTCCCTGATCTACCAGGGCAAGCGCGTCGACTGCTCCCCGGCCATCGCGCACAAGGTGGTGCAGCGCGTTCACATCCGGTTCCTCAACCGGGGAATGCTCGAGGACTACCTGTCCAGGGGAGCCGCGCTGGTGGCCGAGGGGCTGGACATCGTCTTTCCCGAGATCAACGAGTTCTGCGCCGCGATCGACGCATCCAGGGCGAACATCCTCGCCAATGCGGTGGCCTTCTTCTCGCAGAGCGGCGCCGAGGCCTACAGGGGCCATTGCGACTCCGACGACGTGCTCGTCATTCACCTCGCCGGACAGAAGAAGTGGCGCCTGCACGCGCGGCAGGCGCCGCGCAGGGTCGAGCTCGGCGAGCTCACGCCGGAGAAGATGGGGCCGCTGCGCAGGGAAGTCACCCTCAACCCGGGCGACGCCCTGTTCCTCAAGGCGGGCACGCCCCACCAGGTCGAGACGTTGAGCCCGTTCTCGCTGCACCTTTCATTCGACCTCGCCGACCGCAATCTCTTTCCCGAGGCGGCGCTCGAGCTGCTGCTCGCGCAATACAACCGCGCCTCCGCCGGCAGCTACGCGCCGAGCGAGGCGGTCGTCGCCAGGCTGGTCGAGCACGCCTCCTCGCCGGAGTTCAGGCAGCGTATCGCCGAGGCGCACCGCGAGCAGGCGCTCAACTGCAAGCGCTTCCGCGCGCTCCTCGGCTCGAACGTGGTGCACGCCTTCGACAAGTGGCTCTGAGCTAGAGGAAGAAGCCGCGCAGCTCGGCGAAGGTTTCTTCGGGAGCCTGCTCCGACGGATAGTGTCCGCAGGGCAGCGATTGCATGCGCACGATGTTCGAGCAGTAGCGCGGCCACACTTCGCGCGGCTGGTAGTGCTTGCCCGTGTGGCTCAGCTCGCCCCAGAGCACGAGCACCGGGCAGGCGATCCTGCGGCCGGCGTCGAAATCCGCCGTGTCCATCTCGAGATCGAGTGTCGCGGCGGCACGGTAGTCCTCGCACACGCCGTGGATGTTCTCCGGCGTGCAGACGCGCACGTATTCGCGGATCTCGTCTTCCGTGAAGCCGCCCTTGCCGAGCCCCTGCTTGGTCAGCTTCTCGCGGATGTAGTACTCCTCGTTGCCGCGCAGCAGCCGCTCGGGAAAATCGTACGGCTGCGCGAGGAACAGCCAGTGGTACGAGTTGAGCGCCCAGTCCATGCTCGTGTCGTTCCACACGTGGTGCGTCGGCAGGATGTCGAGGAATGCCGCCTTGAGCACCTTGTCCGGGTGGTCCAGCGCCATGCGGAACGCGGTACGCGCGCCGCGGTCGTGGCCGGCGACGAAGAACCGGTCGAAGCCGAGCGCGTGCATGACGTCGACCTGGTCCTGCGCCATGCGGCGGAACGAGTAATTGGAATGGTCGGGCCTGCCGCGCGGCTTGGAGCTGTCGCCGTAGCCGCGCAGGTCGGTCGCCACCACGGTGAAGTCGCGCGCGAGGCGCGGCGCGATGCGCTGCCAGCTGAGGTTCGTCAGCGGATTGCCGTGCAGCAGGAGCAGCGGCGGTCCCTCGCCGCCGCGGCGCCCGACGATCCGCACCTCGGGATCCGAGGTCTGGATGTCGATCGGCGAGAAGCCCGCCATCAGGAGTCGAAGCCCAGGCCGGGCTCGCCCAGCAGCTCCTCCGCGCGGTCCTGCAGCTTGCCGAGAGCGCCTTCGAGCACGCGCCGCTCTTCAGCGGTAAGGGCCTTGAGCAGGTTGTCGTGGCGGCGCTGCGCCGCGGCCGCGATCGCGGAATAGGCGCGCTCGCCTTTGGCGGTCAGGGTGAGCAGCAGGCGGCGGCCGTGCTGCGGATCGGGCCGGCGCCGGACGTAGCCGCCGGCGATCAACCGCTCGACCGAGCGCCCGACCCAGGCCTTGTCGGTCTGCAGCCACTGGCTGATCTGGTTGGCGCTGATGCCGCGCCCCGCGTGCAGCGCGTCGATCACGCGCCATTCGGCGAGGCGCACGCCGAAGCGCCGCGGGTAGTAGCGCGCGGCTGCGCGCGCCAGCGTGTTGGAGAGGACCAGCACGCGATGCGACAGGAGGCCGCGCAGCAGGCGCGGGTCGCCGGAGCGGGTCATGCCCGGATTCTAGCCGTTGACAGAATGGTGTCATGACAACTAGTCTGGCCGCATGCTGCCGCCGAGAAACCTGCTGGTCATCATGTCGGACGAGCACAACCCGAAGGTCACGGGCGCGACCGGCCACCCGCTCGCGCAGACGCCGAATCTCGACCGGCTCGCGGCGCGCGGCACGCGCTTCACCAGCGCCTACACCACCTCCCCCATCTGCGTTCCGGCGCGCGCCGCCTTCGCCACCGGCAAGTACCCGCACCAGATCGGCTACTGGGACAACGCCGACGCCTACGACGGCGCGGTGCCGAGCTGGCACCACCTGCTGCGCGCGCGCGGCCACCGCGTGGTGTCCATAGGCAAGCTGCACTTCCGCGGGCTTCCCGGCGACGATCACGGCTTCTCCGAAGAGCTGCTGCCGATGCACGTGGTGGACGGACTGGGCGACGTGAAGGGCCTGGTGCGCAGCGACATCCCGCGGCGCAACGGCTACGACAAGCTCGCCAAGCTCGCCGGCCCCGGCGAGTCGCCCTACACGCGCTACGACCGCGACATCGCCGCGCGCGCGCAGGTCTGGCTGCACGAGGACGCGCGCCGCTGCGACCGGCCGTGGGCGCTGTTCGTGTCCTTCGTCTGTCCCCATTTCCCGCTGGTCGCGCCGCCCGAGTTCTACTACCGCTACCCGCACGAGCGCATTCCGCTGCCCAAGCTCTATGTCGAGCGGCCGGCGCGCCATCCGTACCTGCAGGACTACGACGGCTGCGTGGCCTATGACCTCGGCTTCGGCGGCGACCACGCCAGGGTGCGCCGCGCGATCGCCGGCTATCTCGGCCTGGTCAGCTTCATGGACGACAACGTCGGCAAGGTGCTGCGCGCGCTGGCCGATGCCGGGCTCGAGGGCGATACCCGCGTCGTCTATACCAGCGACCACGGCGACAACCTCGGCGCGCGCGGCCTGTGGGGCAAGTCGACCATGTACGAGGAATCCGCCGGCGTGCCGCTGATCCTCGCCGGCCCCGACATCGCGTCCGGCGCGACCTGTGGAACGCCGGCGAGCCACGTCGACCTGTTCCCGTTCTTCCTCGAGTCCACCGGGGTTCCGGTACCGCGCGACGGCTACCTGGGCATCTCGCCCCTGGCGCTCGCGGCGGGCCGGCACCCCGACCACGCGGTGTTGAGCGAGTACCACGCCATCGGCTCCACCGGCGGAATCACCATGCTGCGGCAGCGGCAGTGGAAGTACGTCCATTGCGCGAGCTATCCGCCGCAGCTCTTCGACCTGGAGAACGATCCCGAGGAGCTGGTCGACCGCTCGGCGGATCCGGCGTGCCGCGCCACGCTCGCCGGGCTCGAAGCCGAGCTGCGCCGGTTCTGCGATCCCGCCGAAGTCGACCGGCGCGCCAAGCGCCGCCAGGCCGAGCTGCTCGGGCGCGCGGGAGGCCGCGAGGCGGCGCTCGCGCGCGGCGATCTCAATTACACGCCCGCCCCCGGCCAGGCGCCGGATATGAACTGAGGAGAGAGGTCATGCGAAAGCTGCTGCTGGTCGCAATGCTGGCGTTCGGTACGACCGCCGCGGGGCAAGGCTATCCGGCGAAGCCCGTCCGGCTGATCGTCGCCGACGCGGCCGGCGGCGCGCCCGACCAGCTCGGCCGTCTGGTCGCGCAGAAGCTTTCCGAGAGCCTCGGCCAGCAGATGATCGTGGACAACCGCCCCGGCGCCGCCGGCGTGCTCGGCGCCGATCTCGCGGCCAAGGCGCCGGCCGACGGCTACACGCTGCTGCTCACCACGACATCCATCTACGCGCTCATTCCGAGCATGAAGAAGAACCTCCCTTATGACCCGGTGAAGGACTTCGTGGCGATCACGCGCATCGCCACCGCCTCGAACGTGCTGGTGGTCAACGCGGCGCTGCCCGCGACCTCGGTTGCCGAGCTGATCGCGCTGGCGAGGGGCAAGCCCGGCGTGTACAACTATGCCTCCGCCGGCATCGGCTCGCCCGCGCACCTCGCCGGCGAGATGCTGAATCTCCTCGCCGGCATCAAGATCACCCATGTTCCCTACAAGGGCGCCGCTCCCGGGCTGCTCGACGTGATCGCCGGCAACCCGCACCTGATCATCACCTCGCCGATTTCGGCCGCCGGCCACATGAATGCAGGCCGCGTGCGCGCCCTCGCCACCACCGGCGCGCAGCGCAACCCGCGCCTGCCCGACCTGCCGACCATCGCCGACACCGTGCCCGGCTACGAGATCTCGCAGACCTGGGGCCTCGCCACGCCGGCCGGCACGCCGGCCGCGATCATCACGCGGCTCAGCAGCGAGACGATCAAGGCAATGCACCTGGCCGACGTGAAGGACCGCGTGCTGGCCATGGGCGCGGTGCCGGCGGGAGACTCGCCGGCGGAATTCCAGGCCTACATCGCCCGCGAGCGCGAGCGCCTCGGCGACGTCATCGCGAAGACCGGCATCGTGCTGGCCGATTAGGTCTTCGATCCAGGAAGTTGGTAGGTCGTGGCGGATTCGAACCGCCGACCAACGGATTAAAAGTCCGCTGCTCTACCAGCTGAGCTAACGACCCGTATTGAACTGCAGAAGGGGCTGGATTTTATCAGCCCGCGCGCCAGTATTGGTACCTCATGGTCGCCGCGGAGCCGGCGACGATGGCGACGAAGGTCAGGATGGAGCCCACCGCCAGCGTGGAAAAGCCGGAGATGCCCTGGCCGATGGTGCAGCCGAGCGCCGTGATGCCGCCGAAGCCCATCAGCATGCCGCCGACGATGTGATTGGCGGTGTCCTCGGCGTCGCGGAAGCCCTCCCAGCGGAAGGTGCGCGTGGCGAGCGCGTAGGCCGCCGAGCCAGCGATGACGCCCGCGCCCGAGGCGATGCCGTAGGTGATGATCTTCGACTTGTCGGTCCACAGCATCAGGTAGTCGAGCGTGTAGGCCATGGGCGAGACGAAGGAAAACGATTCCATGCGCCCGCTGTTGGTGGCGACGAAGGCCTCCTGCAGGGTGTTCGGGTCCTCGGCGACATGGCCGATGACGCCGCTCACGTACCAGCCGCCGACCACCACCAGCCCGGTCACCACGCCGCCCAGCGTGTAGTCCAGGCTCGAGCGGAACTGCTTGCTGGCGTAGCAGAAGGCGATGAGCGCCCCGCCGACGACGATCGCCAGCACCGCATGGCTGATGCCGAGCAGGCGGGGGAGATCCTGGCCGGCCGGCAGCGTGATCACCGCCTTCTCGAGCACCCCGACCCGGAAAGCGCCGAGCAGCCCGCGCAGGGTCATGTAGGCGGCGATGCCGAGGAACACGTAGACGATGAGGGACTTGAGGTTGCCGGTGCCGACGCGGATCAGGGTCTTGGAGCCGCAGCCCGAGCCGAGGGTCATGCCGGCGCCGAAGAGGAAGCCGCCGACGAGGTGCGACAGCCACGTCAGGCTGGGCGAGGTGTAGATCGACTTCGAGTAGTCGACCAGCCCGGCCGCCTGCAGCGCCGCGGCGCCGAGCAGCGCCACGGCGATGGCGAGTAGCCACATGCGCATGCGCGAGAGATCGCCCATGTTCACCCAGTCGGACACCGCGCCCATGGTGCAGAAGTGGGTCTTGTTGCCGACCGCGCCGAACACGAACGCGAGGGCAAAGGCGCCCCCGGTCACGTAGGGGACCAGTTGTGCGGGATTCGTTTCGATGGGGACTCCCCCTCAGGAGGGAGCGGGCTTGCGGGCGTTGAGCCGCTGCTTGGCGCTCGCCGCGGCGCCCGACTTCGGGTACTTGGCGATGATCTCTTCCAGGGTGCGCTGCGCGCTCTTGCGGTCGCCCATGGTTTCCTGGGCGCTGGCGATGCTGAGCAGGGCATCGGGCGCCTTGTCGCTCTCCGGCCACGACGTGAGGAGCTTGCGCTGCGCGGCGATGGCCGCCTTGTAGTCGCGCTGGCCGGAGTGCGCCATGCCGATCCAGTACTGCGCGTTAGGCGCGAGCTTGCTGTTCGGATAGGTGACGAGGAAGCCCTGCATCGCCGAGACGGCGAGCGCGTAGTTGCCGAGCTTGAACTGGTCGAGCGCCGCCTGGTAGGCCTTGGTCTCGCCCTGCGACACCTCGGCCTCGGCGGGCGCCGGCGGCGGTGGCGGCGGCTTGGCGGCAGCGTCGGCCGCCGCCTGCTCGCGCGCCTGCTCGAGCTTGCGCAGCCGGGTGTCGATGTCGAGGTAGAGATCCTTCTGCCGGCGCTCGGCGACCTCGTTCTGGTTGGCGAGCACCTCGAGCTGGCCGCGCATGCGGGCGATCTCGCCGCGCAGGTTGTCGAGCTGGGTGGAGAGATCGATCAGGACGCTGCGGTCGGCCGCGGCCGAGAGCTTGGCGTCGAGCGCCTTCAGCTGCTCGTCCACGCTGCGCTGCTGCTCGGCGAGCTGGCCGCGCAGCACCTCGATGCGCCGGCGCGCCTCGTTGTCGTCGAAGAGACCCTGCGCCGCGGCGTTGAACGCCACGGCGCAGCCGATCGCGAGGGCGAGGCGCCTGAGGACCAATCAATACTCGCCGCTGTAGAGCATGTCGCCGCGGCGGTTCTTCGACCAGCAGCCTTCCGCCGCGTCGTTGCAGATCGGCTTCTCCTCGCCGAGGCTGACCGATTCGATCTGGTCTTCGCGCGCGCCCATCAGCGTCAGCATCTTCTTCACGCTGTCGGAGCGGCGCTGGCCGAGGCCGACGTTGTACTCGCGGCTGCCGCGGTCGTCGGCGTTTCCTTGAATGAGCATCTTGGCGCTCGGGTTGTCGCGCAGGAAGCGGGCGTGCGCCTCGATCAGCGAGCGGTACTCGGACTTGATCTCGAACTGGTCATAGTCGAAGAACACCGAGCGCTTGGAGAGGATGCTGTTCGGGTCCTTCAGCGCGGCGAACGCCGAGCCGCCCGGCTTGGCCGTCGCGTCGACGCGCGCCACCGGCTTCTGCGGCACCGCCTGCGGCTTGGCGCTCGCCCCCGGCTTGCCGCCTTCCACCGGCGCCGCCGCGCCGGGCTTCTGGTCATCCGAGGTGGTGGCGCAGGCGCCGACCAGCAGCAGGCTGCACGCGATCAGTGGAAATGAAATGGCACGCATGGCATTGACTCCTCTCTGAATCATTCGACAAACGGTCCCCAGGCCGGCTCGCGCACGTCTCCCGCCGCGGTGCTGAGCCGTTGTTTCATCCGCCCGTCGGCCGACACGGCGGACAGCACGCCGCGCCCTCCGATCACGGTGGCAAGCAGGATCATCCGGCCGTTGGGCGAGAAGCTGGGCGATTCGTCATGCTCGCTGTCGGTGAGAATCTGCACCTGGCGGTTGGAAAGATCGAGCAGCGC
>DASSPL010000215.1:0-5488 GCA_035699685.1 Burkholderiales bacterium
CCGCCGGCGCCGCCCTGGTCCGCAAGGAACTCGCATAATCGCGCCGCTCGAGCTTTGATTCCGGTACTCATCGTCGGTGGCGGCCCGGTCGGCCTGGCGCTGGCGATCGAGCTGGGCTGGCGGGGCGTTCCCTGCACGCTCATCGAGCAGGGCGACGGCGAGATCGCCGAGGCGAAGATGTTCGCCACCGGCATCCGCACGCTGGAGTTCTGCCGGCGCTGGGGCATCGCCGGCCAGGTGCGCGACTGGGGCTTCCCGCGCGACTTCCCGTTCGACAACGTGTTCGTCACCACGCTCGCCGGCTACGAGCTGGCGCGCATCCCGATGCCGTCGATCGAGCGCACGCCGCCGGTCGCGCAGAGCCCGGAGAACTTCGCGCACTGCCCGCAGTTCGTCTTCGATCCGATCCTGCGCCGCAGGGCCGCGTCGTTCCCGGCGGTGACGCTGCGCTATCGCACGCGGCTGGAGCGCTTCGAGGAGCGCGCCGACCGCGTGGTCGCGCACCTCGAGGGCGGCGAGACGCTCGAAGCGCGCTTTCTCGCCGGCTGCGACGGCTACGCGAGCGGCATCCGCAAGGCGCTCGGCATCGAGATGCGCGGCGACCCGCTGCTGAACCGCGCGGTGAACATCATGTTCCGCACGCCGCACCTCGCGGCGCTGCACGACAAGGGCAATGCCGGGCGCTACGTGACGATCGGCGTCGACGGCCCGTGGGCCAGCCTCACGGCGGCCGACGGGCGCGAGCGCTGGCGGCTGATGCTCTACGACCAGAAGGACCTCACGAATGACGAGGCCGCGGCCGCGGTCCGGAGAGCGGTGGGGCGCGACTTCGACTTCGAGGTGCTGACCGTCGGCGTCTGGGCGCGGCGCAACCTGGTCGCCGAGAAGTACGGCACGAAGCGCGTGTTCCTGGCGGGCGACGCGGTGCACGTCATGCCGCCCAACGGCGGCCTCGGCATGAACACCGGCATCGCCGATGCCGTGGATCTCGGCTGGAAGCTGGCCGCGGTTCACCAGGGATGGGGCGGCGCGGCGCTGCTCGCGAGCTATGAAGTCGAGCGCCGCCCCGCGGGCGAGCGCGCGTGCGCCGAGGCGATGAAGAACTTCGAGCGCATCACGCCGCGGCGGCACTTTCCGCACATCCACGAGGACTCGGCCGAGGGCCGCCGGACGCGCGAGGAGCTGGGCGCGAAGCTCGCGGTGTCGATGCGCAACGCATGGGACAACCCGCTCCACACGCATCTCGGCTATCGCTACGACGGCTCACCGCTCGTGTCGGGCGACGGCCCGCCGCCGCCCGAGCCGGCGGACTCGCGCATCTATGAGCAGTCGAGCCATCCGGGCGGCCGCGCCCCGCACGCCTGGCTCGCCGACGCTCGCTCGACGCTCGATCTCTTCGGCCGGGGTTTCACGCTGCTGCGCTTTGCGCCCATCGCGGAGACGTTCAGCAGCGAGGCCGGGCGGCGGGGCATGCCGCTCGACGTCGTCGACATAGAGGACGAGGAAATCGCGCGGCTGTACGAGAAGCGCCTGGTCCTCGTGCGTCCGGACGGCCACGTGGCGTGGCGCGCAGACGCGGCGGGCGCCGATGCCGGCGCGGTGCTCGACAGAGCTCGCGGCTAGTTATTCAGCAGTGACGGGAGCGCGCTGCGGGCCCGGCTGGTAGCCGGCGTCGCGCGCAGCGGAGAAGCACTCGTAGTAGAGCGCGTAGGTTTCCTTGGATTCGACAGTGCGGCCGTCGGCGCCGGTGTGGCGCCACTTCCAGCGGAAGCCCTTCTTCTGCGGTACATGGAAAATTTCACAGGCTTTCATGCTTCTCTTTATACACGCCGCGCGCGCGACGACGAGTGGCCAACTCCTGAATTTGGCGTAGACGCCAGAACGACACGACCGTGAGCTCTGCACACGTCGTTCGAACCCGACTGCATCCGCCGGCACGGGTGCCAACGGACCATGCCCTGCGCCACCTGACTATTTGCTGTCGGGACGCTGCGGGGCCTTCCTCGCGTCGGTCGAGCCCTCGCTCGCCTGGCCGGTGGCGGCGCCTTTCGGCGTCTCCATCGAGCCCTTGGCGGCGCCGGCGGCGGCCTTGCCGCTGTTCGGGTCCTGGCCGCACGCCGCGACCATGACGGCTGCGCAAAGCATGGCGATGAGTGTTTTCATGACCGGCCGGCAGCAAGCGCCACGCCCGTTGTAGGATCGCGCTGCCATGAAGATCACCGCCATCGACACCGCCTGCCTCACCATCCCGACGCCGAAGCCGATGTCGCTGCAGTATCCGCAGCACAAGCTGGTCGTCGCCCAGATCGCCACCGACGAGGGCGTGCGCGGCCTGGGCTACAGCCTGGTGTTCAACGGCGGCGGCGCCGAAGCCGTGCACACCTATCTCGAGACGCGGCTGAAGCCCGCGCTGATCGGCGAGGATCCGCTCGGCGTCGAGCGCCTGTGGGAAAAGATGTTCCGCGTCGACATGGGCGTGAAGAAGCAGGGCATCGCCGCCTACGCGCTGTCCGCGCTCGACATCGGCCTGTGGGACATCGCCGGCAAGGCGGCGAACCTGCCGCTGTACAAGCTGTGGGGCGCGTTCACCGATCGCATCCCGGCCTACGGCAGCGGCGGCTGGGCGAAATACAGCGTCGACGATCTGGTCGGCGACGCGGAGCGCTACGCGGGCTACGGCTGCAAGTACTACAAGATGAAGATCCACCATCCCGACCCCAAGGTGAACGCCGAGCGCGTGGGCGCGGTGAAGAAGGCGCTCGGGCCCGGCGTGCGCATGATGGTGGACGTGAACCAGGGACTCGACGTGCTCGGCAACCAGCGGCAGGCGCGCGTGCTGGAGGAGTTCGACCTCGTCTGGTACGAGGAGCCGACGCTCGCCGACGACTACGACGGCACCGCCGAGGTCGCGCACAGCATCCGCATCCCGATCGCCACCGGCGAGAACCATTACACGCGCTGGGAATTCAAGAACCTGCTCGACCGCAAGGCGGCGCGCTATTTCATGCCCGACGTGTGCCGCGCGAACGGGTTCTCCGAGACGCTGCGCATCGGCCGCATGGCCGGCGCGCACAACGTGCTCCTCACGCCGCACCTGATCCACGAGGTCTCGATCCACGTCGTCGGCGCGCTCGCCAACGGCTTCGCCGTCGAGTTCATGGACTGGGCGCCGCCGGACCTCTGGCAGGAGCTGCCCGAGTGCAAGGACGGCTTCATCCGCATCCCGGACAGGCCGGGCCACGGCATGGCGCTGCATCCGAAGGCGATCGAGAAGTACCGCAAATGATGAGGGCTGTTTTGGATTTTCAAAAACCAACCCCCCGTTCGCCTGCGGCTCACACCCCCCTTAACAGGGGGGCGGCCTGATGCCCGCTTTCACAAAGGTGATTCTCTTCACCGACCGCGACGGTCGCGCCCGCTTTCGCGAAGAGAAGGTCGAGCTGAACGAAGGCACGCCGCAGGCGGCACTGTCGCGCGTCTTCTCGTGCGGCGGCTACCAGCTGCGCGAGAGCCCGGTGGGCTTTCGCAGCCAGTGGCACTGCACGCCGCAGCCGCAATGGGTCTTCATCCTGCGCGGCGAGATGGAGATCGGCGTGCGCGACGGCACGCGGCTGTTCAAGGCGGGAGAGCACTTCTTCTCGGCCGACGTGCTGCCGGAAGGCGCCACGTTCGACCCTGACGTGCACGGGCACTGGAGCGCTCAGCGCGGCCCCAGTGCCCTCGTCACGTTGTTCGTCAAGAGCTAGTTACTGGCTTTTCTCGAAGTCGTCCGTGGCGTCGAAGCGGTCCCAAGCGGCGCGCACGGCGTGCCGGTTGCGGCCCCAGTCGAGCTGCGAGCTGCCGCGGTTTCGCATGTACTCGCGCTGCAGGTCGCGCTCCACGTCCTCGTAGTTGCGCCCTGCGTAGCGCGCGCGGCCTTCCCAGCCGGTCCGGTACGCGGGGTAATAGTCGTCGAACGAATAGCCGCGCTCGTAGTACGGCTCGCGCGTGTACTGGGTACGCCAGTACGCCTCTTCGGCGGTGGGATCGATACGCTCGGCGACGGCCTTGCCGGCCAGACCGCCGACGACCGCACCGACGGCAGCGCCGACCGCTGTGCCTACCGGGCCGGCCACGGTGCCTACGGCGGCGCCGGCGGCCATGCCGCCCGCGGCTGCGCCGAGGCCGGTGCCGACCGGATGGGCGCCCGGGGCGCCGGTGATGGGATCGCGGTTCGCGTCGCGGCCGCCCTCGCGGCCATAGGCGTACGCGGCGCGACGACGGTCGCCCGAAGGCGGGATCATCGCGCGGTTCTCGGCCAGGCGACGTTCAGGTGTAAAAGCTGCCATTTGCACGCTCCTTCGTTCGAGTTAAGCTCATCGCGCCGCAATTTGCGTGCCGCGCGCTAACGAGCCAGCTGCGTGAGGAGTGCAATGACCAGGCCCGCGAGCCCGCCGACCAGCGTGCCGTTGATGCGGATGTACTGCAGGTCCGGGCCGATGTGGCGCTCCAGCTCCCCGACCAGCTTGTGCTCCTGCCAGCTGAGGATCTGGTCCTCGATGAACCGGCCGATCTTCGAGCGGTGCTCTTCCACCAGGGCCGGCGCCGCCTTCAGGATCTGCTCGTCGATCCAGTCCTGGATCTCGCGGTCGGCCTGCAGCGTGCGCGCCAGCGTCTCGAGCAGCCCCGTGACGCGCTGGTGGAGCGAAGCCGGGCGCCGGTCGTACTCGTCGCCCAGCCAGCGGCGCAGCTCTTCCCACAGCCCGCCGATGTAGCGCGACAGCGCCGGGCTCTCCAGCGCCTCGTCGCGCAGCCGGTGCACCCGCGCCCGCAGCGCCGGGTCTTCCTTCAGCCTGCGGATGAAGCCGGCGACGAACACGTCGAAGCGCCGGCGCAGCTCGTGGTCCTGGTCCTGGCGCACGTCCGACACCTTGCGCACCGCCACCTCGACGATCTTCAGCGCGGCGCGGTCGTCTAGCTTGAGGCCGAGCCAGTCGGACAGCCACTTGAGGAGCGGCGCGCTCTTCGCCACCTCGCCGGCGATGTAGGCCTGCGTTTCCGGGTTCGACAGCACCTCGTCCAGCGCGCGCAGCGAGGCGTCGAGCAGCTCGTGGTGGCGCTTGTTCTCCGTCAGGATGTCGAGGAGCTGCGCGGCGGCGCCGGCGATGTCGGCGTTGCGCAGGCGCCGGGCGATGGTCTGCTCGAGATAGCGGCCGACGCGCTCGTCGTCGAGCGCCTTCAGCCCGTACGCCGTCAGGCGCACGACGTAGGTGGCCACCGCCTCGCTGTTCTCCGACTTGAGCAGCCACCAGTACAGCGTGCGCGCCGGCTTGAACTCGCGGATGCGCTGCACCACCGCGGCGCTGGTCAGGAAGTTGGTCTGGATGAAAGTGGACAGGCCGCGCGCGATGCGGTCCCGGTTCCTGGGAATGATCGCGGTATGCGGGATGAATCGCAGGCCGAAGGGATGGTGGAAAAGCGCCGTCACCGCGAACCAGTCGGCGATGGC
>DASSPL010000216.1:0-12096 GCA_035699685.1 Burkholderiales bacterium
CTTCGCCCTGGTCGGGTTTCTCGGCGGCCGTGTCGGGAATCACGATGCCCCCGGCGGACTTGCGCTCCTCTTCAATGCGCTTGACGATCACGCGGTCGTGCAACGGACGGATTTTCATGCTGGCTCCCAAAAATAAGAAAAGCGATCTATTACAATGGGTTGCGGTGCACCCACCCTCTGAACCCGGGAAGCTGAGCCGGTTTGGCACTCAACTCAGACGAGTGCTAATAATAGCGGCGACCCTCTGTAGTTTCAAGGGCGGCGCAGCCGAATTGCCCGCAACGACGGTAAAAGCCCTACGGGTCGCGGGCATCCCGCACTCCAGCGTCGCGGTCTGGGTCCAGGAGGTGGGCGCGGCGCGCCCGACCCTCTCGGTCAATGCCGCTGCCGCGGTCAACCCGGCGTCGACGATGAAGCTGGTGACGACCTACGCCGCCCTGGAGCTGCTCGGCCCGGCGTACCGCTGGAAGACCGAGGCCTATCTCGATGGCGAGCACCTGGTCCTGCGCGGGACCGGCGATCCCAAGCTCACGTACGAAAGCTTCTGGATGCTGCTGCGCAACCTGCGCGGGCGCGGCTTGCGCGAGCTGCGCGGCGACGTGGTGCTCGACCGCACCTACTTCGCCCCGGCGCAGTACCCGCCCTTCGACAGCGAGGCCTTCCGTCCCTACAACGTCGCGCCCGACGCGCTGCTGGTGAACTTCAAGTCGGTGCGCTTCGGCTTCGTGCCCGAGCAGGACAAGGGCGTCTTCGTCTTCGTGCAGCCGGCGCTGCCGGGCATGGAAGTGGTGAATGCGCTCACGCTCGGCGCCGGGCCTTGTCCCGACGGCGGCCGCGCGTTCCGCGAGCTGACGCAGGCCGCGTTCCAGTCGCGCCCGCCGCGCGCGAGCTTCACCGGCACCTATCCGCTCGCCTGCGGCGAGCGCGAGATGAATGTCGCGCTGCACGAGCCGCAGGACTACGTCGGCGCGATGCTGCGCGAGCTTTGGACCGAGTTGGGCGGCACCTGGTCCGGAAAGATCCGCGAAGGCACGCCCTCGCCGGCAGCCCGCCTGGTCTACGTGCACGAGTCCGAGCCGCTCTCGCACATGGTGCGCGACATGAACAAGTTCTCCAACAACGTGATGACGCGGCAGCTGTTCCTCACGCTCGGCGCCGAGCTCGGCGGCCCGCCGGCGCGCGCCGCCGAAGCAGCGCGCATCGTCGCGCAATGGCTGGCGGCGAAGAAAATCAGCGCGCCGGAGCTGGTGCTGGAGAACGGCTCCGGCCTCTCGCGCATCGAGCGCATCAGCGCGCATCACCTCGGGCAGACGCTGCAGGCCGCGTGGCGCAGCGCGGTGATGCCGGAGTTCGTCGCCTCGCTGCCGATCGTCGCCACCGACGGCACCATGCGCCGGCGCCTGAAGAACGGCCGCGCCGCGGGCAGCGCGCACATCAAGACCGGGCTGCTGTCGGATGCGCGCGCCATCGCCGGCTACGTGCTCGACCGTAACGGGCGCCGCCATGTCGTGGTGATGATCGTCAACCACCCGAAGGCGCCCGAGGCCGACGCGGCGATGGACGCGCTGCTCGAGTGGGTCTACGAGTCGGCTACAGCCCCAGCTCGCGCCACAACGAATCGACCCGGCGCTTCACCGCCTCGTCCATGACGATCGGGCGGCCCCAGCGCCGCTCGGTCTCGCCCGGCCACTTGTGGGTGGCGTCGATGCCCATCTTGGAGCCGAGGCCGGACACCGGGCTCGCGAAGTCCAGGTAATCGATCGGCGTGCGCTCGGCCATGACGCAGTCGCGCGCCGGATCGACGCGCGTGGTCAGCGCCCAGATGACTTCCTTCCAGTCGCGCACGTCGACGTCGTCGTCGCACACGATGATGAACTTGGTGTACATGAACTGCCGCAGGTAGCTCCAGATCCCGAACATCACGCGCTTGGCGTGGCCGGGATACTGCTTTCGCATCCGCACCACGGCGAGCCGGTAGGAGCAGCCCTCCGGCGGCAGGTAGAAGTCGACGATCTCCGGGAACTGCTTGGCGAGCAGCGGCACGAAAAGCTCGTTCAGCGCCACGCCGAGCATCGCCGGCTCGTCCGGCGGCTTGCCGGTGTAGGTGGAGTGATAGATCGGCGAGCGCCGCATCGTCATGCGCTCGACGCGCAACACCGGGAACTGCTCGACCTCGTTGTAGTAGCCGGTGTGGTCGCCGTGCGGGCCTTCCGGCGCGGTTTCGTCGCCGATCGTGCCCTCGAGCACGATCTCGGCCGTTGCCGGGACCTGCAACGAATTTCCCAAACAGGTCGTTACTTCCGTACGAGCACCGCGCAGCAATCCCGCGAACTGGTACTCGCCGAGCGTATCGGGCACCGGGGTGACCGCGGCCAGCATCGTCGCGGGGTCGGCGCCGAGCGCGACGGCGACGGGGAAGGGTTCCTTCGAGGTCTGCTTGTGATCCTGGAAATCGAGCGCGCCGCCGCGGTGCGCGAGCCAGCGCATGATGAGGCGATCGCGGCCGATCACCTGCTGCCGGTAGATGCCGAGGTTCTGGCGCTTCTTGCGCGGCCCGCGGGTGACGGTGAGGCCCCAGGTGATGAGCGGGCCGGCGTCTTCGGGCCAGCAGGTCTGCACCGGCAGCCTGCCGAGGTCGACGTCCTTCCCCTCGAGCACGATCTCCTGGCACGGCGCGCCCGAGCGCTCCTTCGGCGCCATGTCGAGCACGCGCTTGAACACCGGGAACTTGTCCCACAGGTCGCGCAGGCCGGTCGGCGCCTCCGGCTCCTTCAGGTAGGCGAGGAGGCGCCCGACCTCGCGCAGCTCGGACGCATCCTTCACGCCCATCGCCGCGGCGATGCGCGAGGTGGTGCCGAAAAGGTTGGCGAGCACCGGCATGTCGTGGCCCGCCGGGCGCTCGAAAAGAAGCGCCGGGCCGCCCGCGCGCAGGACGCGGTCGCAGACCTCGGTCATCTCGAGCTTCGGCGAAACGGGAACCGTGATGCGCTTCAGCTCGCCGCGCGCCTCGAGCTGCGCCATGAACTCGCGCAGGTCGCGGTAAGTCACCTTGTCTGCGACATCACGCGCTCGCTGACCAGCTCGGCGAAATCGAGGAGCAGGGTGTCGCGCCCGCGCACCGAGTACGCGCGCTCGGCGCCGGAGAGGAACAGCGTCAGCGTGGTCGAGCCGCGCCACCCCAGCACGGCGAGCGCCGCGCCGCCCAGCGCGCAGGCGAGCGCCAGGGTGGGAAGCAGCGCCGCCACCATGCCGATGAAGCGGAAGAAGCCGTACAGCGCGCGCGCCACGCCCTGCCCGCCGGCCGCCATTTCCTGTGCCGCGCCGCTCGCCAGGCTGCCGATCGGCGCGCTGATGGCGAGGAGGATCAGGGCCGTCACGACGAGCCCGATGCCCCAGCCGAGCTGGCGCGGGTTGCGCTCGAACGACACGCGCACCGCGTTGACGTGCGCGAAGGACACGGTCTCGAGATCGGCCTGGCCGCGGTGCACGAGGTAGCGCGGGTAGAGCAGCAGGTGCGAGCCGCGCTGCAGGCCGCTCGTGAACTCGAAGCGCGTGAGCGCCGGACGGGCGTCGTCGTTCATTGGAGCGCGAAGGCCGCGACGATGCCGGCGAAGATCGCGCCGCCGACCCAGTTGTTGTGCCGGAACGCCTTGAAGCAGCCTTCACGGCTGCGATCCCGGATCAGCCGCCAGTGGTAAAGCATGAAGATGCCCGCGACGCCAAGCCCGGCATAGTACGGCCAGCCGAGGCCCCGCGCGAGGCCCACGGCGCCCAGGAGCGCGAGCATGAGGGCATAGCTCGCCATCACGCCCGCGACATCCCAGCGCCCGAGGGTCAGGGCCGAGGTGCGGATGCCGATCCTCGCGTCGTCGTCGCGGTCGACCATGGCGTATTCGGTGTCGTAGGCGAACGCATAGAACACGTTCGCCGCGAGCAGCAGCCAGCACTCGAGCGGCAGCCGCTCCTGCACGGCGGCATACGCCATGGGGATGCCGAACCCGAACGCGATGCCGAGGTACGCCTGCGGCAGCGCGAACACCCGCTTGGTGAACGGATACGAGATCGCGATCGCCAGCGCGACGAACGAAAGGGCGAGCGCGAGCCGGTTGAGGAACAGCACCAGGCCGAACGCGGCGACGGCGAGCACGGCGCCGACGGCGAGCGCCTCCCACGGCGCGATCTCGCGCGCCGCGAGCGGCCGGTCGCGGGTGCGCTGCACATGCGGATCGAAGTCGCGGTCGGCGTAGTCGTTGACCGCGCAGCCGGCCGAGCGCATGAGCAGCGTCCCGAGCACGAAGATCACCACCACACCGGCCGGCGGCCGGCCATCGGCGGCGAGCCATACCGCCCAAAGCGTCGGCCACAGGAGCAGCAGCGTGCCGATCGGCTTGTCGAGACGGATGAGACGCTCGTATGCGTCCAGGCGCCTTGCGATGAAGGCGAGGTCCACGCGGGAAGGATAACTCACACCTGCGTCAGGTCCTTGCGCCGTCCGAGCCAGCGCTCGACGTGCGCGCGCGCCGCGGCCGGATGGCGCTCCAGCATCTCCTGCGCCGCCTCGACCGCGTTCGCGGCGAGCGCCGCGTCGCGCTCGAGATCGGCGAAGCGCAGCAGCGGCTCGCCGCTCTGCCGCTCGCCCAGGTATTCGCCCGGCCCGCGCAGGGCCAGGTCGCGTTCGGCGATCTCGAAGCCGTTCGTGCTCTCGAAGATGACCTTGAGACGATCGCGCGCGGTATCGGTGAGCGGCTCGCCGTAGAGCAGGATGCACACGCTCTGCCGGGCGCCGCGCCCGATGCGCCCGCGCAGCTGGTGGAGCTGCGCCAGCCCGAAGCGCTCCGCGCTCTCGATCACCATCACCGAGGCGTTCGGTACGTCCACGCCGACCTCGATCACCGTCGTGCAGACGAGAAGCTGCATGGCCCCCGTCACGAAGCGCTGCATCACGGCCGCCTTTTCCGCCGCGGGCATGCGGCCGTGAATCAGCCCGACGCTCAGCCCTTTCAACTCCTGCGACAGCAGCGCATGCGTGTCCACGGCGGTCTGCACGTCGCCCTGCTTCGACTCCTCGATGACCGGGCACACCCAATAGGCCTGCTGGCCTTCGGCGCACGCCTCGCGAATGCGCCCCAGCACCTCCGCGCGCCGTGTCGCCGAGAACATCCGCGTGGCCACCGGGCTGCGGCCGGGTGGCAGCTCGTCGATCACCGAGACGTCGAGGTCGGCGAAGTAGGTCATCGACAGCGTGCGCGGGATGGGCGTGGCGCTCATCATGAGCTGGTGCGGCGCCGCGTCGTCGCCCTTCTTGCGCAGCGTGAGGCGCTGCTGCACGCCGAAGCGGTGCTGCTCGTCGACCACGGCGAGCCCGAGGCGCGCGAACTCGACGCCCTTCTGCACCAGCGCGTGCGTGCCGATCGCGATCTGCGCCTCGCCCGAGGCGATGGACGCCAGCGCCTGCTTCTTTTCCCTCGCGGAAAGCGAGCCGTGCAGCCAGGCGATGCGCACGCCGAGCGGCGCGAGCCATTCGGTGAACTTGCGCGCGTGCTGCTCCGACAGGATCTCGGTCGGCGCCATCACCGCCGCCTGATGGTCGGAGTCGGCCGCCGCGAGGCAGGCAATGGCGGCGACCACGGTCTTGCCGCTGCCGACGTCGCCCTGCAGCAGGCGCTGCATCGGGTGAGGCTGAACCAGGTCGCGCAGCACCTCGTTCATCGCGCGCGTCTGGGCGCGCGTCAGCTTGAACGGCAGCCGGCCGGCGAACGCCTTGAGCAGCGCGCCGTCGGCGCGCAGCACCGGTGCCGCGCGGCTGCGCCGCCGGCGATAGGCAAAGCGCAGCGACAGCTGCTGCGCGAGCAGCTCGTCGAACTTCACGCGCCGCCACGCCGGATGCGTGCGATCGGCGAGCGCGGCGGCGTCGATTCCGGGCGGCGGCCGGTGCAGCAGCCTCACCGACTCGTCGAACGGCGCCAGCGCATAGCGCTCGCGCAATCCCGGCGGTACCGTATCTTCGAGCGGACCGGCGTCGAGCGCCTCCAGCACCTTCGGGCGCAGCGTTCCCTGCCCGATGCCGGCCGCGGCCGGATAGACCGGCGTCAGCGTCTGCGCCAGCGGCTCGCCCGCGCCGACGAAGCGGTAGCGCGGGTGAACCATCTCGCCCATCCGGACCTCGCCGAAGGCGCGCACGCTGAGGCCCTGCTCTGCCGCCTGCTTGAATTTCTCCACCTGGCTCGCGTGGAAGTGGAAGAAGCGCAGCACCAGGCTGTGCGCGGTGACGACCAGCTGGCGCTTGCCGCGGAAGACGACCGCCGCCCGCAGCACGGGCGCTTCGACCAGCACCGGCTGCCCGGGTGGAGCGGCATGGGCGGGCGTAAGCACGGTCTCGTCCTCGTAGCGCAGCGGCAGGTGCAGGACGAAATCGAAGCGCGACCGCAGCCCGAGTTTCTCGAGCCGGGCGGACTTCACCCCGCGTGCAGAATGGCGTCGATCTCCACCAGCGCGCCGCGCGGCAGGCCGGCCACGCCGACGGCGGCGCGCGCCGGATAAGGCTCGCGCACGTACTGCGCCATGATCTCGTTCACGCGCGCGAAGTGCGCGAGGTCGGTGAGGTAGATGGTCATGCGCACGCTGCTGTCGAGGCTCAGGCCGGCGGCCGCCGCGACCGCGGCGAGGTTGCGGAACACGCGGTGCGTCTGGCCCTCGATGCCCTCGGCGAGCTGCATGGTCGCGGGGTCGAGCCCGATCTGGCCCGACACGTAGACCGTGTTCCCGGCGCGCACGGCCTGCGAATACGTGCCGATGGCCTCGGGCGCGTCGCGCGTATGGATCGGCGTTTTCATGCGGGGTATCTTAGCCGAATGATTTCCGCCCTTGAAAAGCTGCTCGGTACGCCGCGCGACAACGCGCTGCTGCGCTACTCGCTGGGGCTGGAGCACTCGAAGGCCGGAGACCTCGAGAAAGCCGTTCGATATTTTCGCGACGCGGTGGAGCGCGATGCGTCGTACTCCGCGGCGTGGAAGGCGCTCGCCCGGGCCTTGCAGGAGTCGCAGAAGAGCGAGGAGGCGCTGGAGGCGTACCGCCGCGGCATCGAGGCCGCGCGCGCCAAGGGCGACCGTCAGGCCGAGAAGGAGATGACGGTCTTCATGCGCCGCCTGGAAAAAGCCGCGCGAGCGCCCGGGAAAGACCCGCAATGAAGCTTTCCTTGCCGACGAGCGCGTCGGCGCCGGCGCGCTTCGCGGCGGCGGCGGCCTCGGGCGTGTCGAACAAGGCGAGCGCCACCACGGCGGGCGGCGTGGAAGTCGACTTGACGCGCTGCACCAGCTCCATGCCGCGCTTCGGCGCGAGTCCGAGGTCGAGGATCAGCACGTCGGGCATCGAGTTCTCCACCAGCTCGAGCGTCTGCGGCGCGGTTCTCGCGACGCCCGCGAGGGTGAATCCCGGAAGGGTCGTCACGTAGTTCGCTGCGGCGGAAAGAAAGGCGGGGCTGTCGTCGGCGATCGCCACGCGCCGCATGCGAGGTTCTTCCATGCGAGCCAGCATAGGACGCCGGCCGGCGGCGCGGTATAGGGGACTCCCCGATGGCGCGGTTAAAAGATGTCAGCCGTCGGGCGGCACGAGGCCCGTGCGCAGCGCGTAGCGCACGAGACCGGCGACATCGCGGATTCCCAGGCGATCCATGATCTGCGCCCGGTGCGTCTCCACGGTCTTGACCGAGAGATTCAGGAGAAAGGCGATTTCCTTTGTGCTCTTGCCGCCGGCGACGAGGCGCAATACTTCACGCTGGCGCGCAGTGAGCACTTCCGGCGCGGCATCGCCGCCGGTGCGATGCACGTAGCCTTCGACCACCTGGCGCGAAACCGCCGGGCTCAGCCAGCTTTCGCCGCGCATGACGCTGCGCAGCGCGAGCTCGAGCTCGCCGGTGGCGGCGTCCTTCAGCAGGTAGCCGGCGGCGCCGGCGCGCAGCGCCTGCAGCACGTATTCCTCGCCCGAGTGCATCGAAAGGATCACCACGCGCACGTTCGGGAAGCGCTCGCGCATCAACGCCGCCGTCTCGAGGCCGGTGATGCCTTTCATCGCGATGTCCATCAGCACCACGTCGGGCGGCTCGCGCGCGGCGAGCTCGAGCGCTTCCTCGCCGCTCGCGGCCTCGCCCACCACCGTCACCTCGGCCATGGCGCCGAGCAGCGAGCGGATGCCGGCGCGCACCAGCGCGTGGTCGTCGGCGAGGAGCACGCGGATCATCAGGCGGCCCGCTCGCTGGAGGGCTGCGCGGCGGGAAACGTCGCCACGAGCACCGTGCCCTGGCCGGGCGCCGAGTTGATGTCGAGCGACCCGGCCGCGAGGGCGATGCGCTCCTCCATGCCGACCAGGCCGAGGCTCGCGCCGCCCGCGGCGCGCGCGCGCACCGAGTCGACGTCGAACCCGCGCCCGTCGTCGCGCACCGAGAGCGCGAGGCGTCCGCCGGCGCTGTAGAGCCGCACCCACAGGTTCTGTGCCCGCGCGTGGCGCAGCACGTTGGTGATCGCCTCCTGCGCCACGCGGAAACACGCCGTCTCGGTGTCGGGATCGACGTCGTTCGGCGCTTCGTCGCCCTCGAAGTGCGCGGCAAGCCCGGCAAGGCGCGACTGGCGGTCGAGATGCGAGCGCACCGCGGCGGCGAGGCCGAGGTCGTCGAGCTGCGGCGGGCGCAGGCTGAGCGAGAGCTGGCGCACCCGCTCGAGCGTGAGCTGGACGGTGTCGACGCCTTCGGCGATGCGCGCGCGCAGCGCCGGCTCGCAGCCGCGCTGCAGGGACTCCAGCTGGATCTTCAGCGCGGTGAGCGCCTGGCCGACGTCGTCGTGCAGGTCGCGCGCGAGGCGGCCGCGCTCCTCCTCCTGCACCTCGAGCAGCCGCCGCGAGAGCGCGCGCAGCCGCTTCTGCGTGCGCAGCCGCTCGGTGATGTCGTTGATCACGACGAGGCGCGCGCGGCGGCCGCGCCAGCTCACCAGGTGGCCGACGCCGTCGATGTCGAGCGCATCGCCGTTCTTGCGCCGGTGGCGGTAGAGGCCGCGATACACGGTGCCGCCGGGCTCGTTGCGCAGGAAATCGCGCCGCTCGTCGGACCGCCGCAGGTCGCCGGCGCTCATGGCAAGGAACTCATTGCGCGTGTAGCCATAGATTTCCAGCGCGGCGTCGTTGACCGCGAGGAAGCGCAGGGTCTCGTCGTCCACCACCCACATCGGCAGCGGGCTCGACTCGAAAAGCATGCGGTAGCGACCCGCCTGGGGATCAATGCGGTCGACGAGTTGCTGCAGCCTTGCTGCGAGCGGTCGCATTGCGCCCGATGTTACCTTGGCACGCCGGTTGCAGCGGGCGGGCGCCATGGACCCGACTGAATCGGCTCGCGTCGCGGGCCTGAGGTATGTGACCGACGAGGCCCCCGGCATCCAGCGACACCGGGCCGGCGAGGGGTTTCGCTATGTTGCGCCGGACGGCACGGCGCTGCGCGACGCGGCGACCCTGTCGCGGATCCGGCGCCTGGCGATCCCGCCGGCGTGGAGCAACGTGTGGATCTGTGCACGCGACGACGGCCATCTGCAGGCCACCGGGCGCGACGCGCGGCGGCGCAAGCAGTACCGCTATCACCCTCGCTGGCGCGAGGTGCGCGACGAGACGAAATACGGGCGGCTGATCGCTTTCGGCGCCGCGCTGCCGCGCATCCGGCGCCGGGTGGGACGCGATCTCGCCCGTCCCGGCCTGCCGCGTGAAAAAGTCCTCGCCACGGTGGTCCGGCTGCTCGAGCGCACCTTCATCCGCGTCGGCAACGAGGAGTACGCGCGCGAGAACGATTCGTTCGGCCTCACCACGCTGCGCGCGCGGCAGGTGCGCGTGACCGGCGACACCCTGAGCTTCCGGTTCCGCGGCAAGAGCGGCGTGCCGCACGATGTCGCGCTCACCGACCGCCCGCTCGCCGAGATCGTGCGCCGCATGCAGGACCTGCCGGGCGAGGAGCTGTTCCAATATGTGGACGAGGATGGCACGACGCGCGCCATCGAATCGGCCGACGTCAACGCCTACCTGAAATCGATCGCCGGCGAGGATTTCACCAGCAAGGACTTCCGCACATGGGCCGGGACGCTCCTGTGCGCGCGGCGCCTGCGGCGGCTCGAGGCGCCGCCCAGCGACCGCGCCGGCAAGCGCGAGCTCAATGCCGCGGTCGAGGAAGTGTCACGCGAGCTGCGCAACACCCGGGCGGTGTGCCGCAAGTGCTATATCCACCCGGCCGTGATCGAGAGCTATCTCGGCGGCCGGCTGCAGCGCGCAATGCGCGGGCGTTCGGATGAAGCGGCGCTGATCGCGCTCCTGCGCGGCGAGCAGCGCCGCGAGAAAGTCCAGGCGGGCCGGAACCGGCGCTCGCTGGTGCCCCTCATCGCCCGATCCCTTGCGCGGCTCCGCGCGAAGCGTGGGGATTCCGGCATGCGGATTGCTGGGCGATAGCAAATGATGCTTAACCAGATCACTCTGCTCGCCGTTGCAGCCGCGCTGGTCGGCGCGACGGCCGCCTGGGCTGAAGGCCCCGGCAGCCGGCTTCGCACCACGCCGGAAGTGCAGCTGCCGTCCCCAGCCGCTGGCTCATCGGCGCCAGCCCAGGAGGAGCGTTGCAACCGCATGTCGGGACAACGGAAGGAGCGCTGCCTTCTCGAGTTGCGCGCTGCTCCGCCCGGACGGCCGCCGAGCGGCCCGGAATCGACCGGCATGGGCTCTGGCGCCGGCTCCACCGCAGGTGCCGGAGGTAGCGCACCGCGCTAATGGCATAAGCCTTGCGTCCCGGGTGGCGCAGGTTCCTCTCTTCCCTTTCGATACAGGAGTACGAGCACATGAAACTCAAAGTATTGGTCGCGGCGACTGCCGCAGCACTGTTCTCGATGGCCGCGGTCGCGCAGTCCGGCGGCGGCGCGGGCGGGGCGGCGGGCGGCGCGGCCGGCAGCGCGGGCAGCAGCGCCGGCGCGAGCGGGTCCAGCTCGGCGGGCGGCACCAGCGGCGGCACGGGCTCCGACACCAGCACCAGCACCGGCGGCACGAGCTCCGGCAGCGTCACCTCCGGCAGCACGACCCCCGGCGCGTCGAGCGGCTCCGTGACCGGCAGCACGACCACCAGCACCAAGTGCGACGCGCTGACCGGCCTCGAGAAGGATCGTTGCCAGAGAGAAGAGCGCGCCACCACCGGCGCCGGCGGCACCTCGGGCTCGGGCACCGGCTCGGGCATGGGCTCCGGCATGGGCTCCGGAATGGGCTCCGGCTCCACCGGTACCGGGTCGGGCTCGAGCACCGGCAGCTCGGGCGGGCTCGGCACCGGCATGGGCGGCAGCTCGACCACCGGCGGCAGCACCGGCACGACCAAGTAAACCGCGCTTAGGCTTTACGACGGGCCGCTGATCGAAAGATCGCGGCCCGTTTTGCTGGAAATCGTGGTGGAGTGGAGGAGGATCGAACTCCCGACCTTCGCATTGCGAACGCGACGCTCTCCCAGCTGAGCTACCACCCCCCGGGGGAGCGCGGATTCTACCCGAAGGGTGCGCACCGGGGCTATCATCGCGCCCTTCGAGCGAGGACCTCCGCGATGCAGATCTCTCCGCCTTTTGGCTACAAGGAAGTCGTGCCTTTCCTTAAGACCCAGAAGGTGCGGCTGCTCCAGCCCGGCGAGGTGCCCGATTTCGCGCGGCACGGCAACGCCATCCCCATCAGCCTGACGGAGTTCCAGCCGGTGGCGCGCGACTATCCGATCGTCTTCACCGCCGCCGACGGCACGCAGAACTACGCCCCGGTCGCGGTCCTCGGGCTGACGAGCGGCGAGAACCTGTTCTACGCCGACGGCCGCTGGTCGGCCGGGGTGTACATCCCGGCCTATGCGCGGCGCTATCCGTTCTGCATGGCCCGGGTCAACGTCAACAAGATCGAGCAGAAGGATCGCCTGATCTGCGTCGAGAAGACCTACATCGACGACGGCGGCGAGCCGATGTTCGACGCCAACGGCCAGCCGAGCGCGAGGTGGAAGGACCTCGAGCGGCTGCTCGGCGAATACGAGGCGGACCTCGAGCGCAGCCGCGAGATGTGCTCGATCCT
>DASSPL010000217.1:0-8501 GCA_035699685.1 Burkholderiales bacterium
GCCCGTCGACACGCTTTTCACCTTGGGCTCGCCGCTCGGCATCACCGAAGTGCAGGACGAGCTGATCGCCGAAGGCGAGAAGAAGATCGACTTCCCCGCCGCCAAGCTGAAGCGCTGGATCAACATCTACGACCCGCTCGACCCGGTCTGCGGCGCCGACCCGAAGATCGCCAATGACTTCAAGGCGGTGAAGGGCCGGAAGGTCGTCGACGTGAAGGAATCGAACTGGGGCAACTGGCGCCACACGATCACGCATTACTTCGCCGGCAAGCTGTTCCGCAAGCACCTGCTCGAGGCGATTTCGTAGCCATGGCGGATCAAGCTGCCGAGCTCGCCCGCGACCTCGCAGAGGGGAAGTTTCCCGAGGCTGCGCCGGCCGAGCTTGCCGCTGCCATCGACGCGTTGGTGAAATCGCTGGCGCAGCCGGATTTCGCGTTGCATCCGAAGCATGCGCGGGCCCTGGCCAAAGAGCTGAATGAGCAGGTCTACTACCACCTCACGCGGTCAGTCGCCGAGGCGTGGAGCGCAAGCAAGGGATTCGATGCCACGGTCTCGAAGGCGCACGCGCAGGCCCTCATCAATCTCGACGCGCTTGATGAGGCAGAAAACCTCCTAACACACGGCCTCCAGGAAATTCGCAAGCCGGACGCCAGCGCGCACTCCCGCTCCGAGTTGCTTGAATACGAGGGTCTGTTAGGCCGCATCTGGAAACAGCGATTCGTCAACGAGGACGACCAGGACGCGCTCGCCAAAGCTATTGATCATTACCGCGCACCGTACGAGCGGGATGACGACAGGCCGTTCTGGCACGGGATGAACTACGCCGCGCTGCTTGCTCGTCAGGCGCGCGATGCCGGCACCAGCTACGCAAAAGCGGCGACGGTCGCGCAGGCGATCTACGACGACGTGCAGGCGCGCTACCGCCTCGACACGAACAATCCTTGGGTGGCTTCTACTGCATCGGAAGCCGCGCTCGCACTTGGGCGCTGCGAGGAGGCGGAACACTGGCTCGGTGTATTCCTGAAGCATCCCAAACTGAAGCCGTTCAAGGCGGAGAGCTACGGCCGCCAGCTGCGCGAGATCTGGAAAGCAGACCCGACGGGGGACGATGCTGGCTGCGCAAACCGGCTGATCAAAATGCTGGAGCGCCATATAGCCGCAGAGGAATCGCGCTGGTCCGTGTCACCCGCCGAGGTAGACGCCAAGCTAAGGCTTCTGCGGCTCGATCGAGCCGGTTTTCAGGCGACCTTCACGGGCCAGCCGGCCTTTACGCCCGAAGAAGTCGCAAGCCTGCTGGCCGCATGCCCCGCGGTCGGTTCGGTCTGCAATAAAGGCAACGCGCGCTTCGGTACCGGTTTTCTCATCCAGGGAGACCGGCTCAAGGAACAATACGGTCCCGACCTCGTCTTTGTCACCAACGCGCATGTGATGGGCGAGGGCGTGCCGAAGGCGGTGCCGCCCGGGGACGCGCTGGTCACGTTCGAGGTGCACAACACGCGCCGCGGCGAGCCGAAGTTCTACAAGGTAAGGGAATTGCTTTTCACCTCGGAACCGGCGCCGCTCGGCCGGCCGCAGGCCAAAGGCCTGGATATCACCATCGTCCGCCTTGAAGCAATCGGCCGCGACTTCAGCGGCCTCCAGGCATCCGAGCATTTACCGCCGGTCGATGACAACGCGCACGCGTTCGTGATCGGCTATCCGCAGGGTGCGGGCCTGCGGATCTCTCTGCACGACAGCCAGCTTCTCGCCATCGATGCCGGCCAGCGCCTGCTGCACTATCGCACGCCAACCGATAACGGAAACTCCGGCAGCCCGGTCTTCGATACGCGGTTCAATGTGATCGGCGTGCACCGCGGTGGTCTGGAGAAAATGCCGATGCTGAACGGTCCGGGCACTTACAAGGCCAACGAAGGGGTGACGCTGCTCGCCATCCAGCAAATGCTGAATTGAATTGATCGGGCTCTGCCCCCGATTTAGGTCAGGACGTGGCTGTGGCGGCGCGCGAGCTCGAATACCTCGGAGGCGCCGCACTTCTCGCGCGCGTAGCTGCACAGGGCGACGATGTGCCGGCCGCGGAAGGCGCGCTGCGTCACTTCCTCATGGTGCAGTGAGGCCTTCCAGCCGCGCGCCTGCGTGGGGCTCACGTTGCCGCTCACGCGCAGGCCGCTGTAGCCGAGGTCGAGCGCCTTCTCCTCTTCCAGCAGCCACAGGTCGGCCAGCCGGTCGACGGTGAGGTGCTCCTTCTTGAAGTACCACTCCGCGTGCGGCACGACCGACAGCTGGCCGGAATGCGCCGCCTCGTCGACGTCGACGCCCGCGCGGGCGAGCGCGCTCCGCGCGAGGCCCTCCGTCAGCGGCCCGGAGGTGAGCCAGGCGCAGCGTTCGTTGGCGCGCAGCCCGGCGGCGAAGAAGGGCACGAGCGTGGCGAGCAGCTCGGCGCGCGTGCGATACACGTGGCACGTGTGGGTGCCGCAGGGCACCTCGCCGGGGCTCATCCCGCGGCCTGGTGAGGCTGCTGGTATTTCCTGGCGGCGGCGAGCACCGCGGGCAGCTGGTCGGGCATCGTGTCGCGCACCCAGAAGAGCAGCGCCTGCCACGTCGGCAGGTGGCAGGCCGGCGGCTTCCACGTGAGCAGCGACTGCAGGCGGCGGCCCTCGATGTCGCCGATGACGTCGACGATCGCCTGGTTCACGGCGCTGCGCTGGCGCGCGTCGTCGACCGCCGGCATGACGTGCTCGTGGTGGCGGCACAGCGTCTGCAGCGCGCCCTCGTAGCTCGCCGGGCTGAAGCTGTCGATCTGGAACGAGCAGAGCAGCGCGACGTTGTGCTTGCGGCAGACGTCGTCGCCGATCTGCTCGTCGATCGCCACGGCGTCCTTCTTGCCGAGCTGGTTGAACACGTTGCTCATCTCGCCCCACCAGCGCACGCCGCGGTAGCGCGGGTCGGAGCGCGCCTTGATGATCGCCTCGCTGGCGATGGCCTCGAATCGCTGGCGGTCGGGCAGGTCGTTCACCATCACCGCGTGCACCGCCTCGAGCGCGTCGCCGACGAACAGCTGGCCGTTGCGCTCGGCCTGCGCGGAGTCGATGCCGAGCACGCGCAGCACGTCGCGGATGGCCTCGAGGTGGGCCTGGGTGCCGGTGAGGATCACCGCCTGTCCCTGGCGCAGCCCCTCCGCGGCGAAGTAGCCGGCGCCGGCGGCGACCATCTCGTCGCTGTCGCAGACCTGCAGGAGATGGCTGGGGTACGCCGGCTCGCGCAGCGCGTCGCGCCAGTTCGAGGGGTCCAGGAGGGGGTTCATGGCCGGATGCTAGCCAGCCCCCGGAGGCCGCGTCTGTCGTTAGATCACGACAACGGCCGTCGTGATCGCCCCCATTTCACAGCGCTCAGGTGAGGATCTGCCAGCCCTCGTCGGGGCGCTCGAGGGTGCAGCTGTGGCGCTGGATCACGTCCAGCATCTCGGCGGCGCCCTCGCGGCGATAGGTGCACAGGGTCACGATGCGCCGGGCGCGGAACGCCTCGTCCACGGCCTTCTCGTACTCCATGAACGTTTCCCAGTCCGCGGCGCCCTGCAGGAAGGTAACGTTGCCGGTGATGCGCAGGCCGCTGTAGCCCTCGGCGAGCGCGCGCTCCTCGGCGCCGAGCCAGAGGTTCACCACGTCGGTGCCCTTCAGCTGCTCGGACTCGGCGTACCAGTCGCTGAAGTCGCGCAGCACGAGCGCGCCGCGGGCGATCGCGGCGTCGACGTCGACGCCGGCCCGCGCGAGCTCGGCCCGGGCATCGACCGCGGCCAGCGGCTCGGCGCAGACCCAGATGCACCGCTCGTTCGAGCGCAGGCCGGCGACGAAGTACGGCACGAGCACCGCCGCCAGCTCGTCGCGCGTCGAATAGAAGTGGCACATGTGCACGCCGTAGGGGACCTGGCTGATGCCCGGCAGGCCGCAGTCGGTCATGAAGCGGCGGCTCATGCGTACGCCTTGGCGCGGCTCAGCACCTCGCGGAAGCGCTCCGGCAGCGTTTCGCGCAGCCAGAACAGCAGCGCCTGCGACGTAGGCAGGTCGCACGCCACGCCGCGCCAGGAGAGCAGCGACTGGAGAAGAGGTCCGCGGATCTCGCCGACGACTTCCTGGATGGCGCGGTTCACGGCGAGGCGATGGCGCACGTAGTCCTCGGTCGGGATGACGTGGCTGTGCGCCTTGCACAGCGCGGGCAGCAGCGCCTCGTAGCCGTCCGGGTCGAACTTGTCGGCGTGGTAGGAGCAGAAGAGGGTGACGCCGTGGCGCCGCATGGCGGCGTTGCCGAGGTGCTCGCACTCGAGCGCCGCGCGGGTGTCGCCCCGCTGCTGCAGCACGTTGCTGATCTCGCCCCACCAGCGCACGTGCGGATAGCTCGCGGCGGCGCTGGCGAGCGCCTTGCCGACCGCGCGATCGAAGCGTCCGGCATCGACGGCACCGCCGCGCACGATGGTGTCGATGGCCTCGTTCACGTCGAAAAGCGCCAGCTGGCTGCCGGCCGCCGCTTCGCCGGCGTCGATGCCGTGCGCGCGCAGGCCGTCGCGTACGCTGCGCAGGTGCGCAGGGGTTCCGGTGAGGAGGACCGCCTCGCCGCGCCGCAGGCCTTCGGCGGCGAACAACGCAACGCCCGCAGCGAGGAAATCGTCGCTTTCGTAGATCTGGACGATGTGCGCGGGGTGCTGAGGCGATCCCAGCAGGTCTTGCCACGAGGCGTGGCGCGCCGGGAGTCGTTCGTGCATTTGCGGCGCGCACTGTACCAGTTGGATTCCGCGCTGTATGTCGTATGGACGACCACATCCTCGGGAACGCGGATTGCTGCGTACGGTCACTCAAACCCGAAGGAGCAGGCCATGACCCGAACCGCTCTATCCCTCTCCGCCCTCGCACTTGCCGTGCTCGCCGGCTGCGCCACCGAGCATCGCGTCGCTTCGGCGCCGGCACCCGTCGTCGTCAACCCGGCGCCCGCGGCCGTGGTCGTGCCGCCGACCGCGCAGCCCGGCACGGTCGTAGTGCCGCAGGCGGCCGCGCCCGCGGTGGTCGTCGCTCCCGCGCCGGTTCCGCTGCGCGCCGGCTATGGCCGCATCGAGTCGATCGTCTCGGTGCCGCCGTCCGCCGCGGCAGGCGGCAGCGCGCCGGGCGCCAACAAGCGCCTGACGATCCGCATGGAAGACGGCTCGGCGCAGTACGTCGACTCGGCGGCGAACCTCGCCATCGGCGATCGCGTCCAGCTCACCGCCGACGGCAGGATGATCCACCCCGCGCCGTAACGAAATCGGGGTCAGAGCCCGATTTAAATTTGGGCTCTGACCCCGAAAACAATTCGGGCTCTGACCCCGATTTAGCGCAGCTCGAGCTGCTTTCCGTTCATCCGGCCGCGCAGGGTCTGGCCGCCGGCGTTGACGGTCACTTCCTCGCCGCGCACGCGCCCCGTGACCGGGGTGCTCTTGCCCTGCGAGTTGAGGGTGCCGGTGAGCATCTGGAATTCCTGCTTCAGGATCAGGTCGCCCTGCGGCACCTTCCAGTTGCCGCCGACCTTGGCCGGCACGATCCAGAAGAGCGCCGTGCACCACGAGCCGTCGCAGCCTTCCTGCACCGTGGCCGTCTCGTCGGCCTGCCACTCGGCCATGGTGAAGGTGTTCGACACCACGCGCGTGCCGGGCTTGAGGCTGAGGATCTTCGGCCGCAGCTTGAGGTTGATGTCCGGCAGCAGGAACATGGTGATGACGGTGGCCTTGGACAGGTCCGTCTGGAAGAGGTCGGCCTTCATGAACTGCGCCTTGCCGGCGACGCCTTCCTTCTCCGCATTCCTCTTCGACAGCTCGACCATCTCCGGGTTGTATTCGATGCCGACGGCGCGCGCGCCGCGCTTCGCCGCGGTGATCACGGTGCGGCCGTCGCCCGAGCCGAGGTCCATGACGAAATCGTTCGGCGTCACCTTGGCCATGTCGAGCATCTTGTCGACCAGCGCCTGCGGCGTCGGCACCCAAACGACGTCCTTGCCCGCCTGGCCGACCGAGGGCTCGTAGGCGGCGGGCGCCTTCTGCGCCTGCGCGAAAGCGAAGGTACTGAACAGCGCCAGCGCGAGGCCGGCGGTGCGGATGGCAGCTGCGGACATCTCTGCGTCTCTCCCGTGGTGTGGAGCCGCAATTCTAATGCTCGCTGCCCACCGTATCGGCCGCGCGCGCGCCGCGCTGGCCGAGCGGGCGCCGCGGCCCCTCGGTGGTGTCCTCCTCGGTCTGGCGCTCCATCTGGGCGTTGATCTCGCTGCCGAGCAGGATCGCCCACGCGGTGATCAGGAACCACGTCAGCACCACCAGCACCGCCCCGATCGAGCCGTAGGTGGCGTTGTAGCGGTCGAAGTTCACCACGTACATCGAGAACAGCGCCGAAGCGATCACCCACAGCCCGGTGGCGATGGCCGCCCCGGGGCTCACCCAGCGCCAGCGCGGCATGCGCCGGCTCGGGCCGTAGCGGTAGAGGATGGCGAGGCCGAGCATCGCGGCGCCGGCGAGCAGCGCCCAGCGCAGCGTGACCAGCACGCCGGCCTCGAGGCCGGCGTACCGCAGCACCACCGGCAGTCCGAAGATGAGGAACAGCGACGCCATGGCCGACAGCACCGCGCCCAGCGTGAAGACGAACGACTTCAGGTAGAACCGCAGGATCGGCCCGGTTTCCTCGTGGTAGGTGATGTTGAGCCCGTTGAGCAGCGCGCGCATGCCGGCGGACGCCGCCCAGAGCGCGAGCAGCACGGCGGCGAGCGAGCCGATGCGCCAGCGCATGCTGTTCAGCCCGATGATCTCCTCCATCTGCGCCGTGAAGAGATCCGCCGCGCGCGGCGGCAGCCAGGTGCTGATCAGCGCCACGTGGCGCGTGATCTCGTCGGGCGTGTAGACCATGCCGTAGATGCCGATGATCGCGATCAGCGTCGGGAAGAGCGACATCAGCGCGTAGAACGCGACGCCCGCGGCGGCGATGCCCAGCCGCTCGCGCGCCGCGTGCTTGTGCACGCGCCAGAGGATGTCGCGCCAGCCGGGCGCGGGGATCTCGTCCGGGCTGTCGGCGTGACGTCCGCGCTGGTCCAGGGCTGCTGCCATGCCGCGGGTGCAGCAAGGACCATGCGACCCTGTAAAATCCGCCCCCCGCATGGCATCCATCGCCGACGAAGTCGCCCGCCGCCGCACCTTCGCGATCATCTCGCACCCGGACGCCGGCAAGACCACGCTGACCGAGAAGCTGCTGCTCTTCTCCGGCGCGATCCACATCGCCGGCACGGTCAAGGCGCGCAAGAGCGCGCGCTACGCCACCTCCGACTGGATGGAGATCGAGCGCCAGCGCGGCATCTCGGTGGCGAGCTCGGTCATGCAGATGGAGTACCGCGGCTCGGTGATCAACCTGCTCGACACGCCGGGCCACCAGGACTTCTCCGAGGACACCTACCGCGTGCTCACCGCGGTCGACGCCGCGCTGATGGTGATCGACGCCGGCAAGGGCATCGAGCCGCAGACGCTGCGGCTCCTGAAGGTCTGCCGCACGCGCAACACGCCCATCGTCACGTTCGTCAACAAGCTCGACCGCGACTCGCGCCCGCCGCTCGAGCTGGTGGACGAGATCGAGCGCGAGCTCGGCATGGCGGCCGCCCCGTTCACCTGGCCGATCGGCATGGGCAAGAGCTTCCGCGGCGTGCTCGACCTGCGCTCGGATGCGGTGAAGCGCTATGGCGAGGATCCTCTGGAGAAGGAAATCTTCGAGGAAGCCCAGGCGGAGGCCGAGCTGATCCGCGGCGCCGGCCATGCCTTCGACCGCGCCGCCTACCTGGCGGGCAGGCAGACGCCGGTGTTCTTCGGCTCGGCGCTGAACGACTTCGGCGTGCAGGAGGTGCTCGACGCGCTGGTCGACCACGCCCCCGCGCCGGGCAGCCGCGCCGCGTTCGAGAGGGTGGTGGAGCCCACCGAGCCGAAGTTCACCGGCGTGGTGTTCAAGATCCAGGCCAACATGGATCCCGGCCACCGCGACCGCATCGCCTTCGTGCGCGTGTGCTCGGGGCGCTTCGAGCGCGGCATGCGGCTCGTCAACTGCCGCTCGGGCAAGGAAGTGAAGACCTCCAGCGTGGTGTCCTTCCTCTCCCAGCGGCGCGACATCGTCGAGGAGGCCTATGCCGGCGACATCATCGGCATCCCGAACCGCGGCACCATCAGGCTCGGCGACACGCTTTCCGAGGGCGAGGTGCTGCAGTTCCGCGGCCTGCCGTTCTTCGCGCCGGAGGTGTTCCGGCGCATCGAGCTCACCACCTCCATGAAGAGCAAGCAGCTGAAAGCGGGGCTCGAGCAGCTCGGCGAGGAAGGCGCGATCCAGATCTTCCATCCGCACGACGGCAGCGCGGCGATCCTCGGCGCGGTCGGCCAGCTGCAGTTCGAGGTGGCGGTGCACCGCCTCGCGCACGAGTACGGCGCCGAGGTGCGCCTGCTGCCGGCGGGCTTCTACGGCGCG
>DASSPL010000218.1:0-5393 GCA_035699685.1 Burkholderiales bacterium
TAGATGTTCTCGGCCTTCAGGCAGTTGGCCGAGCGCACGGTGAGCTCGAGGTCGTCGACCGGGCGCAGCAGGATCGGATCGACGGCCGGCGACTTGGGCTGCTCGGCGGGCAGCGCGGTGCCCTCGAGCTGGGCGAAGACGGAGAGCTGGTCGACCAGCACGCGCGCGGCGTAGCGGATCGCCTCTTCCGGCTCGATGGCGCCGTTGGTCTCGATGTCCATGATCAGCTTGTCGAGGTCGGTGCGCTGCTCGACGCGCGCGGACTCGACCGCGTAGGAGACGCGGCGCACCGGGCTGAACGAGGCGTCGAGGATGATGCGGCCGATGCCCTTGGTCTCCTCGGGCAGGTAGCGCATGTTGCCCGGCACGTAGCCGCGGCCGGACTCGACCTTGATCTGCATCTCGAGCTTTCCACCCGAGGCGAGGTGGGCGACGATGTGGTCGGGATTGACGATCTCGACGTCATGCGCCGGCTCGATGTCGGCCGCGGTGACGGCGCCGTCGCCCTTCTTCTTCAGCGACAGGATGGCCTCGGCGCGGTTATGCAGGCGGAACACTACGCCCTTGAGATTCAGCAGGATGTCGACCACGTCCTCGCGCACGCCGTCGAGGGTCGAGTACTCGTGCACCACGCCCGCGATCTGCACTTCCGTCGGCGCGTAACCCGGCATGGAAGAGAGCAGCACGCGGCGCAGGGCATTGCCCAGCGTGTGGCCATAGCCGCGCTCGAACGGCTCCATCGTCACCCGGGCGTGATTGGGCGAGAGGTTCTGTACGTCGACGATGCGCGGCTTCAGAAATCCGGATTGCGGCATTTGTTGTGTCCTGTGTACTGACTGCGGGTTACTTCGAGTAAAGCTCGATCACCAGGTGTTCGTTGATCGTTGAAGACAGGTCCGCGCGCGCCGGCATGGTCTTGAAGGTGCCCTTGAGCGCCTTCGAATCGACCTCCAGCCACTCCGGGAAGCCGCGCCCCTCGGCGGCTTCGGCGGCGGCCTTGATGCGAAGCTGTTCCTTGGCCTTCGACGCCACCTCGACCACGTCACCGGGACGCAGGCGGTAGGACGGGATGTTGACGCGCTTGCCGTTCACCAGGATGGCGTTGTGGCGCACGACCTGGCGCGCTTCACTGCGCGAGGCGCCAAAACCCATGCGGTAGGCGATGTTGTCGAGGCGCGATTCGAGCAGCTGCAGCAGGCGCTCGCCGGTGACGCCCTTGGCGCGCGCGGCGTCGAAGTAGATGTTGCGGAACTGCCGCTCGAGGATGCCGTAGGTGTGGCGCACCTTCTGCTTCTCGCGCAGCTGCTTGCCGTAGTCCGACATCCGGGCGCCGCTCTTCTGGCCGTGCTGGCCGGGCGCGTACGCGCGGCGCTCGACCGGGCACTTGTCGGTAAAGCATTTCTCGCCCTTGAGGTAGAGCTTCTCGCCCTCGCGGCGGCAATGACGGCACTTGTCGAGATTCTTGGCCATGTCTATACCCTGCGCCGCTTCGGGGGGCGGCATCCGTTATGCGGAATCGGCGTCACGTCGGCGATGGAGCCGATCTTGAGGCCGATCGCGTTGAGCGCGCGCACCGCGGACTCGCGGCCGGGCCCCGGGCCCTTGATGCGCACTTCGATGTTCTTCACGCCGCATTCCTGCGCGGCGCGGCCGCAGCGCTCGGCGGCGACCTGCGCCGCGAACGGCGTCGACTTGCGCGAGCCCTTGAAGCCGGCGTTGCCGGAGGTGGCCCAGGCGAGCGTGTTGCCCTGGCGGTCGGTGATCGTGACGATCGTGTTGTTGAACGAGGCGTGGATGTGGGCGATGCCCTCGGCCACGTTTTTCTTGACCTTCTTGCGCGCACGGGCCGCGGCGGTCTGCTGCAGCTCCTGGCGCGTCGGCGTGTTTCGGCTAGCCATCGTTTATGCGGCCTTCCCTGCGGGTACGTTGAGTTTGATCGCCGCCTTGCGCGGGCCCTTGCGCGTGCGGGCGTTGGTGCGGGTGCGCTGGCCGCGCACCGGCAGGCCCTTGCGGTGGCGCGAGCCGCGGTAGCAGCCGAGATCCATCAGCCGCTTGATCGACATCGAGACCTCGCGGCGCAGATCGCCTTCGACGGTGAACTTGGCGATGGTCTCGCGGATGCGGTCGAGCTCGCTGTCGTTCAGGTCCTTGATCTTGCGGTTCCCCTGCACCCCTGCGGCGGCGCAGATGGCCAGCGCGCGGGCGCGGCCGATGCCATAGATCGCCGTCAGCGCGATCTCGGCGTGCTGGTGGTTGGGAATGTTGATGCCTGCGATGCGGGCCATAGGGAACCTGAGATTATAGCTGGTTATTCAACGTGTTATCAACCCTGCCGCTGCTTGTGGCGAGGGTCGGAGCAGATCACGCGCACCACACCCTTGCGGCGCACGATCTTGCACTTGCGGCAGATCCTCTTGACGGATGCCATTACTTTCATATGTTCCTCACTTCGCTCTGAAGGTGATACGACCCTTCGTCAAATCGTAGGGCGTCATCTGCACCGTCACCTTGTCGCCCGGCAGGATGCGGATGTAGTTCATGCGCATCTTCCCGGAGATGAAGGCGTGGATCGTGTGCCCGTTCTCCAGCTTCACTCGAAAAGTGGCGTTGGGCAGGTTCTCCACCACTTCGCCCTGCATTTCAATGACGTCTTCCTTCGCCATTAGCGAACCGGCAAGCCTCCCTTGAAGTTCGCCTTGCGCAGGAGGCTCTCGTACTGGTGCGTCATGATGTAGGCCTGCACCTGCGCCATGAAATCCATCGTCACCACGACGATGATCAGGAGCGAGGTGCCGCCGAAGTAGAACGGCACGTTCCAGCGCAGGATCAGGAACTCGGGCACCAGGCAGACCAGCGTGACGTACACCGCTCCGGCCAGCGTCAGGCGCGTGAGGATCTTCTCCAGGTAGCGCGCCGTCTGGTCGCCCGGGCGGATCCCGGGCACGAAGGCGCCCGACTTCTTCAGGTTGTCGGCCGTCTCCTTGGGGTTGTATTGCAGCGCCGTGTAGAAAAAGCAGAAGAAGACGATCAGCGCCGCATACAGCATGACGTAGATCGGCTGGCCGGGACTGAGCGTCGCCGCGATGTCGCGCAGCCACACCATCCCCTCGCCGCTGCCGAACCAGCCGAGCACCGTCGCCGGGAACAGGATCAGCGACGAGGCGAAGATCGGCGGGATCACGCCCGACATGTTGAGCTTGAACGGCAGGTGCGAGCTCTGCCCGCCGTAGACGCGGTTACCGACCTGGCGCTTCGCGTAGTTGACCAGGATCTTGCGCTGGCCGCGCTCGACGAAGCAGACCAGCGCCGTCACGAGAATCACCGCGGCGGCGATGAGCAGCGCGGTCAGCGGGTGCATGGAGCCGGTGCGGACCAGCTCCAGGGTGCCGCCGATGGCGCTCGGCAGGCCGGCGGCGATGCCGGCGAAGATGATGATCGAGATGCCGTTGCCGAGGCCGCGCTCGGTGATCTGCTCGCCGAGCCACATCAGGAACATCGTGCCGGTGACCAGCGTGGTCACCGTGGTGATGCGGAACATGAGCCCCGGCTCGAGCACCAGCCCCGGCTGCGACTCCAGCATGATCGAGATGCCGAGAGACTGGAACAGCGCCAGGAACACCGTTCCGTAGCGCGTGTACTGTGTGATCTTGCGCCGGCCCGACTCGCCTTCCTTCCTCAGCTGGTCGAGCTGCGGGCTCACCGCAGTCATGAGCTGCATGATGATCGAGGCCGAGATGTACGGCATGATGCCCAGGGCGAAGATGGTGAAGCGCGACAGCGCGCCGCCCGAGAACATGTTGAACATGCCGAGCATGCCGCCCTGCTGGCCCTGGAAGAAGCCGGCGAGCACGTTCGGGTCGATGCCCGGCACCGGGATGTGCGCGCCGATGCGGAAAACGACCAGCGCGCCGAGCAGGAACAGCAGGCGACGCTTCAGGTCGCCGTAGCGCGAGCCCTTGCCGACGTTGGGTAGTGCGGTGGCCATCAGCTCTTAGCCGTTTCCTTCCCCGGTTCGGGTTGCTCCGCTTTCCTGGGCTTCTTTTCCTTCTTCTTCTTTTCGACCTTCGGCTTCTCGGTGATCTGGATCGAGCCGCCGGCGCCCTCGATCATGGCGCGCGCGCCCTTGCTCACCTGGATCTCCTTGAGCGAGACCCTGCGCTCGAGCTTGCCCGACAGGATGACCTTGGCCGCCAGCGCCTTGCGCGACACGATGCCGGCGTCCTTCAGGGCGGCGAGGTCGATCTCGGAGGCCTGCATCGCCTGCAGCTCGCTGGTGCGCACTTCGGCGACGTCGTCGCGCGTGAGCGAGTTGAAGCCGCGCTTCGGCAGGCGGCGATGCAGCGGCATCTGCCCGCCCTCGAAGCCGACCTTGTGGAAGCCGCCCGAGCGCGCCTTCTGGCCCTTGTGGCCGCGGCCGGCGGTCTTGCCCCAGCCCGAGCCGATGCCACGGCCGACGCGGTGGCGCTCGCTCTTCGAGCCCGGGGCCGGTTTCAGCGAATTAAGTTTCATGAATCAATCCGTACCAGGTAGGCCACCTTGTTGATCATGCCGCGCACGGCGGGCGTGTCGATCACCTCGACGACCTGGTCGATGCGCTTGAGCCCCAGGCCGCGGATCGTGTCGCGGTGGCTCTGCTTGCAGCCGGCGAGTCCCTTCAGCAGGCGGACCTTGATCTTTTTCATCCCGTGATCTCCTCCACCGTCTTGCCGCGGCGCGCGGCGATCTCGGCCGGCGTGCTCATGTTCTTCAGGCCGTCGAGCGTCGCGCGCACCACGTTGTACGGGTTGGTGGAGCCGAAGCACTTGGCGAGCACGTTGGTCACGCCCATCACCTCGAACACCGCGCGCATCGGGCCGCCGGCGATGATGCCGGTGCCTTCCATGGCCGGCTGCATCAGCACCTTGGCCGAGCCATGGCGTCCGATCACGGCGTGCTGCAGCGTGCCGTTCTTGAGCTTCACCTTGAAGAGCTTGCGGCGGGCTTCCTCCATCGCCTTCTGCACGGCGACCGGCACTTCGCGCGCCTTGCCCTTGCCCATGCCGATGCCGCCGTCGCCGTCGCCGACGACCGTCAGCGCGGCGAAGCCGAGCACGCGGCCGCCCTTCACCACCTTGGTGACGCGGTTGACCGCGACCATCTTCTCGCGCAGGCCGTCGCCGCGCTCTTCCTGCTGCATCCGGGGCTGGATCTTCGCCATATTCGTTCCTTAGAACTTCAATCCGCCGGCCCGCGCCGCGTCGGCGAGGGCCTTCACCCTGCCGTGGTAGCGATAGCCGGCACGGTCGAACGCGACCTGTTCGATGCCTTTTTCCTTCGCCTTGGCGGCGATGCGCTGGCCGATCAGCTCGGCGGCCTTGCGATTGCCGCCGTGCTTCAGCTGCGCGCGCACTTCC
>DASSPL010000219.1:0-4304 GCA_035699685.1 Burkholderiales bacterium
CGCGCACGAGCCGCGGCGAGCGGCCACCTGCAGACCAACGAGTACCAGCGCGTCCATAGCGAGAACCAGGTGATCTACGTGCAGCCGGTCTACCCGCAGGTGGTGTACGCGCCCTATTACAACCCGCTCGTCGTCTATGGCACGTGGTGGTGGCCGCACTACCGCCCGGTCTACTGGCGGCCGTGGGTGCATCGCCCGGTCGTCGTGACGCACGTCATCCACAAGCATCATGGGCACCATGGCCAGGTCTCGCATCGGCCGCACGTCGTCCACCACAATCATCACCAGGCGGGCCTGGTGAAGCAGGTGCAGCCGCATCACACGCCGCATCAATCAGGGCTGGTGAAGCACGTGCAACAGCAGCAGCACACGCCGCGCCCGATGCCCGCGCCGCGGGCGGTCGAATCGCGGCCCTACCGCGCCGTACCCGAGGCGCAGCGCGCGCCGATCATCCAGGGGCCGATTCACAAGCAGGCACCTGTTACCCATAACAACCACCGCGGTGGTAATGACCACCGCGGCAACGGCCACGCCTACGGCCACGGCAACTCGAACCGCGGCTTTGGCCACGGCAATTCCAATCGCGGCCACGGCAACGGGAACGGCGGGCGCCACCGCAGCTGAAGTAGACTCCCCAACCTAATCGGGGTCAGGGCCCAATTAAAAATCGGGCTCTGACCCCGATTGATTGGAGAGTCGATGATCATCGAGACGCAGGACGACGTCACCGCCGCGGTGCTCGCCGAGATGCACCGCACGCCGGATCCCCGCACGCGAGAATTGCTTGCCCTGCTGGTGAAGCACCTGCATGCGTTCGTGCGCGAAGCGAAGATGACCGAGCGCGAGTTCCAGGAGGCGATCGGCTACATCAATGCGATTGGCAAGAAGACCACGCCGAGCCACAACGAGGCGATGCTGCTTTCCGGCGCGCTTGGCGTGTCCAACCTGATCTGCCTGATGAACAACGGCGCCAGGGGCACGCGCCCGACCCAGGCGAACAACCTCGGGCCGTTCTACCGGGCGGATGCGCCGCGCTGCAAGGACGGCGAATCGATCCTGCGCTCCCCGACACCGGGTGAGCCGCTTCTCTTCCGTGGCCGTGTCGTCGACATGGACGGCAAACCCGTTGCCGGCGCCGACGTGCACGTCTGGCAATCGTCGCCCGCGGGACTCTACGAGAACCAGGATCCGAGCCAGGCGGAGATGAACCTGCGCGGCATCTTCACCACGCAGGCCGACGGCTCGTTCAGCTTCCGCAGCGTGAAGCCGGCCGGCTACCCGGTGCCGGTCGACGGCCCGACGGGCGCGCTGCTGGTGGCACAGAAACGCCACAACATGCGGCCGGCGCACCTGCACTTCCTCATCCACAAGCCCGGCTACAAGACCATCGCCTCGCAGGTCTACGACCCGCAGGATCCGCACCTCGAGACCGACTCGCAGTTCGGCGTCACGCGGGCTCTCATAGGGAATTTCCGCAAAGCCGCCGAGGGGTACACGCTCGAGTTCACCTTCCAGCTCGAGCCCGGCGAAGCGCGCCTGCCGAAGGCACCGATAACAGAGAAAGTCTCGGCCTAGTGCCGCGCATCGTCCGCGAGACGCTGGTCTCGGTGCGCGACCTGCTGGTCGCGTGGGGACCGTTCTTCGTCCTCGGCGTCGCGCTCCTCGTCGGCGCGTATTTCCTGCTCGATCCGGCGCCGCCGAAGCGCGTGATCCTCGCCACCGGCCCCGAGCAGAGCGCGTACGCGGAGTTCGGCAAGCGCTACGCGGCGGAGCTCAAGCGCCACGGCATCGAGGTGGAGCTGCGCCAGACGATGGGCTCGCGCGAGAACCTGCGGCTGCTGCGCGACGGCAAGGAGAAGGTCGACCTCGCGTTCGTGCAGGGCGGCGCGAGCGAGACCATCCGCACGAAGGAGGAAGAGGAAGTCGAGCCGATCGTCTCGCTCGGCAGCCTGTTCTTCGACCCGGTGTGGCTCTTCTACCGCGAGCAGGCGTTCGAGGAGCTGACGGCGCTCAGCCAGCTGCGCGGCAAGCGCGTCAACACCGGCCTGCGCGGCAGCGGCACCCCGGGCCTTGCCAACCGGCTGCTGGCGGCGAACCAGGTCGACCGCGAGGAGCTGCAGCGTACGACCGTCTCCGACCAGGAGGCGGTGATCGCGCTGCTCGAAGGCAAGCTCGACGCCGTCTTCCTGCTGTCGGCTCCCGAGGCGCCGTTCGTGCAGATGCTGCTGCAGACGCCGGGCGTGCGCCTGTTCGAGTTCATCCACGCCGAGGCCTACGCGCGCCGCTACCGCTACATCAGCCCGGTGGTGCTGCCGCGCGGCGTCGCGCACCTCGCGCTCGACGTGCCGCCCAAGGACCTGCCGCTCATCGCCACCACCACCTCGCTCGTCGCGCGCGAGGAGACGCACCCGGCGATCATCCAGCTCTTCGTGCAGGCCGCCTCGCGCATCCACAGCGGTCCCGGCTGGATCTCGCGCGCCGGCCAGTTCCCGAGCGCGCAGGGCAACGAGTTCGACCTGGCGAAGGACGCCGACCGCTTCTACCGCACCGGGCCGCCGCTCCTGCAGCGCTACCTGCCCTTCTGGGTCGCCAACCTCATCGACCGCATGTGGGTGGCGCTCTTCTCCATCGTCGCCATCCTCATCCCATTGTCGCGGCTGGTGCCGCCGCTCTACCGCTTCCGCGTGCGCTCGCGCATCTTCCGCTGGTACCGCAATCTGCGCCTGATCGAGCACGAGCTCGAGGAGGGCGAGCGCCCGCGCGAGGAGCTCGTCGCCTCGCTCGACAAGCTCGAGAGCCGCGTCACCAGCATCCGCGTGCCGCTCGCCTACGCCGACGAGCTCTATTCGCTGCGCTCGCACATCGATCTCGTGCGCCACCGGCTGAACCAGCAAAAGCTATGATTGCCGGATGCCGCCGGAGCGCAACCGCTACCTCCATCTCGGCCTGGTCGGTGGCGCCATCGTCCTGCTGATCGCCGGGCTGGTGCTGTTCGTGGCCGCGGTTTCCTTCGAGGGATACATCGCCGCGCTGATGGTAATGGCGCTCGCCGGCTGCAGCTACGCCGGCGCGCGCGAGGTCAAGGCGCGGCAAGCGAGGACACCGGAACCGAGGGAGGAAGCATGAAGTGGATCATCGCCGCCACGGGGATTGCCCTCGCCGCCGGCTGCGCGACGCAGCCGAGCGGGCCGTCGACGGCATACGAAGGCGCACGAGTGATCGTCGGCGACGGGCGCGTGATCGACAACGCCACGCTCGTCGTCCAGGGCGACAGGCTGGCCGAGGTCGGGCGCGACGTCCGCGTGCCGGCCGGCGCGACGCGCGTCAGCCTCGCCGGCAAGACGGTGATGCCGATGATCGTCGACACGCACGTGCATCTCAACGCCGACCGCGAGGCGCTGGTGCGCGACCTGAAAGAGCGCGCCTGGTACGGCGTCGGCGCGGAGGCGAGCCTCGGCACCGACGGCTACGGCAACCTCGACGTGCGCAACCTGAAGATCCCCGGCGCGGCGCGCTTCCTCAGCGCCGGGCGCGGCATCACGATGCAGGAGCCCGGCCGCACCAGCGTGCCCTACTGGATCTCCAGCACGGCGGAGGCGCGCAAGGCGGTGCAGGAGCTCGCCGAGAACAAGGTCGACATCGTCAAGATCTGGGTCGACACGCGCGACGGCAAGTACAGGAAGCTCTCGCCCGAGCTCTACGGCGCGATCATCGACGAGGCGCACCGGCGCGGCCTTCGGGTCACCGCGCACATCTTCGACCTCGAGGACGCCAAGGGGCTGGTGCGCGCCGGCGTGGATGCGCTGGCGCACGGCGTGCGCGACCGCGACGTAGACGACGAATTCCTCGCCATGCTGAAGCAGCGGCCGAACCTGGTGCTCACGCCGAACCTGCCCGACCGCGGCGTGCGGGTCGACCTCGGCTGGCTGAAGCCGAGCCTGCCTGAAAAGCAGTACGCGATGATGGAGCAGCAGAACACCGACCGCCCGGCGACGCAGCAGTTCTACGGCATCCAGGCGCGCAATCTCGCGAAGATGAACGCCGCCGGCGTGCGCATCACGCTCGGCACCGACGGCAACCGCGCCTGGGGGCCGCACGAGGAGATGCTGGACATGGCGATGGCCGGCATGACGCCGATGCAGGTCATCGTCGCGGCGACGCGCAATTCCGCGGAGTTCCTGCGGCTGCGCGACACCGGCACGCTCGAGCGCGGCAAGAGCGCCGATTTCATCGTGCTCGATGCCAATCCGCTCGACGACATCACCAACACGCGGCGCATCTCGCGGGTGGTCCTGCGGGGCGAG
>DASSPL010000220.1:0-3765 GCA_035699685.1 Burkholderiales bacterium
CCACCGCGCCGCGGATCTCGTAGCGCACGCTGCCGCAAAGGCACCCGCCGCGAATCATGACTCCCCCTTAGAGAAACCGGACGTCACCGGTCCAGTTGCGCTTGCGCCGTGCGAGGCGCGCGGCCTCGTCCTCGCTTTCGAAGTCCGCCCCCGCACGCTTGAGCGTGCCTGGATCGACATTCTCGAAAGCGTTGACGCTGACCACTGCATAGGTGTGCCCGTCGATCGTGCTGGTGACCACCGGCACGACGCCGCAGCGGCTGCAGATATGGAAGTCGGCCGTCTTCGTGCCGAACGTGTACTTCGACACCGCCGCGGCATCCTTCACCGTTACCGAGAGGGTGCCGCGCGGATTGGACGTCCACACGCCGCCATGCTTCTGGCAGAACGTGCAGCCGCACGCGCGCGCCTGGATTTCCTGCGGGTCGGGCTCCCAGGTCAGCGTGAAGGCGATGTTGCCGCAGTGGCACTTTCCCCTGATGAGCATGGTCACATCGTCGGCAGGTTCGCCTCGGACGGCGGCGCGACCGCGATCGCCTCGATCGAGACCAGCACGTTCGGCATCTCGACGCCAAGACGCGCGACGGAACGTGCCGGCTTCGCTCCCGGGAAGAACTCGGCATAGGCCTCGTTCATCTCCCTGAAGAGCTCGGGCCGCGCGAGCAGGACCGTCACCTTCACCACGTGCGCGAGCGAGCTGTCCGCCGCCTGCAGGATCTTCTCGACGTTGCGCAGCGCCTGGCGGGTCTGCTCCTGGATCGTCGCGCCGGCGCCGGTCTGGCCGGAGACGAAGGCGAAGCCGTTCGCCACGACCGCATGCGAAAAAGGCGACTGCGGCGCCGGATGACCGGGGACGTCGTTGATGTGCTTGATCTGCATCAGGCCACCCACGCGCGGGCGTTGCGGAACATCTGCATCCACGGCGAATCCTCGCCCAGCCCCGGCGGCTGCCACGACATCTGCACGGTGCGGAAGCAGCGCTCGGGATGCGGCATGAGGATGGTGAAGCGCCCGTCGGCGGTCGTGACGCCGGTGATGCCCTGCGGCGTGCCGCTCGGGTTGTACGGGTAGACCTCGGTCGGCTCGCCGCGGTTGCTGACGTACCTCATGCACACGAGGCTCGGAGGAGCCGAGAACTCGGCCCTGCCCTCGCCGTGCGCGGTGACGATCGGGATGCGGCTGCCGGCCATGCCGCGGAAGAAGAGCGAGGGACTGTCGACGATCTCCACCATCACGAGCCGCGCCTCGAACTGCTCCGAGCGGTTGCGCACGAAGAGCGGCCAGTGGCCGGCGCCGGGAACGATCTCCTTCAGCGCCGCCATCATCTGGCAGCCGTTGCACGCGCCAAGCGCGAAGGTGTCCCGGCGAGCGAAGAATTTCTCGAACTCGGCGCGCACGCGGCCGTTGTGGATGATGGTCCCGGCCCAGCCGCGGCCGGCGCCGAGCACGTCGCCATAGGCGAACCCGCCGCCCGCGACGAATCCCTTGAAGCCCTCGAGCGTGCGCCGTCCGGCGAGGAGGTCGGTCATGTGCACGTCCACCGCGTCGAAGCCGGCGCGGTCGAAGGCCGCCGCCATCTCGACATGACCGTTCACGCCCTGCTCTCGAAGAATCGCCACTCTTGGCCGCGCGCCCCCCACCACTCCCACATTCTTCATGTCGAATGCGAGGTGGAGCGAGAGCCCCGGATCGCCCTGCTCGATGATGCGGTCGAACTCCTGGCGCGCCGACTCCGGATGGTCGCGCAGCGCCTGCATGCGGTAGGTGGTCTCGCCCCAGGTGCGCTGCGTGTGGTCGCGCTTGTTCTGGTACAGGACACGGTTGTTGCGCGTGACGCGGATCTCGTCGCGGCCGTTGAGCTGGCCGATGACGTGGCTGTGCGCCGCAAGGCCCGCCTCGCGCAGCGCCTGCATGACCTTGCCTCGGTCCGCGCTGCGGATCTGGATCACCGCGCCCAGCTCCTCGCTGAACAGGGCGCCGACCGAGAGGTCGTGGGCCCGGCCGGCGAGCTGCTCGTCGGCGTTGCGCTTGAAGGCGTCGACATCGTCGCCCGCCGCGTCGAAGGTGAGGGCGTCGAGGTTGAGCGTGATGCCGCAGTGGCCGGCGAACGCCATCTCGCAGGCGGTGGCGAACAGCCCGCCGTCGGAACGATCGTGGTAGGCGAGCAGCAGCGGCCGCAGCCGCTGGATGGCGCCGAAGAAGCTCTTGAGCAGCGCCGGGTCGTCCACGTCGGGACACGTCTCTCCCATCGCGCCGTGCGTCTGCGCGACGATCGAGCCGCCGAGGCGGTTCTTGCCGCAGCCGAGGTCGATGAGCAGGAGCTCGGTGTCGCCGGCATCGGTGCGCAGCTGCGGCGTGAGCGTGTCGCGCGCGTCTTCCACCGGCGCGAAGGCCGAGACGATGAGCGAAACCGGGCTCACGACTTCCTTGCCGTCCCAGCGCGTCTGCATGGACAGCGAATCCTTGCCCACCGGGATGGACACGCCGAGCGCCGGGCACAGCTCCAGGCCCACGGCGCGCACGGTGTCGAAGAGCGCGGCGTCCTCCCCGGGATAGCCGGCGGCCGCCATCCAGTTGGCCGACAGCTTCACCTGCGAGAGTGAGCCGATGCGGGCGGCGGCGATGTTGGTGATCGCCTCGCCCACCGCCATGCGCCCCGAGGCCGGCGCGTCGATCAGCGCGAGCGGCGTGCGCTCGCCGATCGCCATCGCCTCGCCGGCATAGCCGTCGTAGTCGAAGAGCGTCACCGCGCAGTCGGCCACCGGCACCTGCCAGGGTCCGACGAACGGATCGCGCGAGCAGAGCCCGCCGACCGTGCGATCGCCGATCGAGACGAGGAAGTGCTTGGCCGCCACCGCCGGGTGGCGCATCACGCGGTGCGCCGCGCCCTCCAGCTTGATCGCCGTGAGATCGAGCGGCTGCGGCGCCGGCTTCACGCGCTTCACGTCGCGCAGCATCTTCGGCGGCTTGCCGAGGATCACCGAAAGGTCGATGTCGACCGGCTTCCCGCCGAGCTGGCTGTCGGTGACGAGAAGGTGGCCATCGTCGGTCGCCGTGCCGACCACGGCGAAGGGGCAGCGCTCGCGCTCGCAGATATCGCGGAAATCCGCCAGCGAGGAAGGCGCGATGGCCAGCACGTAGCGCTCCTGCGCCTCGTTGCACCAGATCTCGCGCGGCGACATGCCGGTGTCTTCCGACGGGATCTTGCGCAGCTCGATGCGCGCGCCGCGCTCCGCCGACCAGGCGAGCTCGGGCAGCGCGTTCGACAGGCCGCCGGCGCCGACGTCGTGGATCGAGAGGATCGGGTTCGCGGCGCCGAGCTGCCAGCAGCGGTCGATGACCTCCTGCGCGCGGCGCTCGATCTCGGCGTTGCCGCGCTGCACGGAGTCGAAGTCGAGGTCGGCGACGTTGGCGCCGGCGCCCATGGACGATGCCGCGCCGCCGCCCATGCCGATCAGCATGCCCGGGCCGCCGAGCTGCACCAGCAGCGTGCCGGCGGCGAGCGGCGACTTCCGGACGTGGGCCTCGGCGATGCTGCCGATGCCGCCCGCCAGCATGATCGGCTTATGGTAGCCGCGGTTCTGGATCTCGAAGGTGCGGAAATAGCCGAGCAGGTTGGGCCTTCCGAACTCGTTGTTGAACGACGCCGCGCCGATCGGCCCCTCGAGCATGATCTCGAGCGCGGAGACGATGCGCTCGGGCTTGCCGAGCGCCTCCTTCTCCCACGGCTGCTCGTGCCCCGGGATGCGCAGGTTCGACACCGTG
>DASSPL010000221.1:0-11402 GCA_035699685.1 Burkholderiales bacterium
AACCCCCCGCTCGCCTTCGGCTCACGACCCCCTTGTCAGGGGGTCAAGAAACAAACCCATCGGCATCATCGGCCTCGGCGTGATGGGCTCCGCCATGGCGGGCAATCTCCTCAAGGACGGCTTCCGCGTCCACGGCTTCGACGTGGCGCCGGCCGCGCGGGCGAAGCTCAAGCGCGCCGGCGGCCGGCCGGAGAGCACCGCGCGCAAGGTGGGCGCGGTCGCCGACGTGCTCATCACCTCGCTGCCGAGCGCCAAGGCGCTGCACCTCGTCGCCGCCGAGCTTGCCGGCAAGGGCAAGGTGGTGATGGAGACCAGCACGCTGCCGATCGACGACAAGGAGCGCGCCCGCGAGACGCTGGCGAAGAAAGGCATCACGCTCCTCGACTGCCCCCTCTCCGGCACCGGCGCGCAGGCGCGCGCGAAGGACCTGGTCATCTTCGCGAGCGGCGACAAGGCGGGTTTCCGCAAGGCCGAGCCCTACCTCGGCGGCTTCACGCGCGCGCACTACTACCTCGGCGCCTTCGGCAACGGCAGCCGCATGAAATTCGTCGCCAACCTGCTGGTGGCGATCCACAACGTCTCGACCGCCGAGGCTTTCGTGCTCGGCATGAAGGCCGGCCTCGATCCGAGGACCATCTACGAGGTGATGGCCAACAGCGCCGGCGCCTCGCGCATGTTCCAGGTGCGCGGGCCGCAGATGGTGGCGAACCGCTACGACGACGCCACGATCAGCGTGGCGCTGTTCCAGAAGGACATGAAGATCATCGGCGAATTCGCCACCCAGCTCGGCGTGCCGACGCCGCTCTTCAACGCCTCCGCCGCGATCTACAACGCGGCGATGGGACAGGGGCTCGGCGAGCAGGACACGGCCTCGGTCTGCACCGTCCTGGAGCGCCTCGGCGGCGTGCGCCGCTAGCCCGAAATACCTCCATTAGGAGGTAACCGGCCACCGCTCGGCGGCTGAGCTCAAGGATTTGTTCGGGCGGCGTTCTATCAGGGTCGCTCCCGCCCGTAAAATCGCTCAGGGGGTAATAGGGTGGACGTGAGCGAAGTCAACGCGCTGCGCAGCGCGGCGCTCGAGAAGCGCACGGGGCTGCTTGTCAGCGCCGGCGCGGCTTGCGCCCTGGTCGGCGTGGCGCTCATCGAGCTGCTGCTCGCCATGGGAGGGCGGCCTTTCTCGCCGCTCGGCTGGAGCGGGCTTGGCGTCATGGCGGGCGCCGCGCTCGCCGGGCCGCGCGGCCTGGCCGGCGGCGCCGTAGTAGCCCTGCTGTATTACCTCCTCAACCTCCAGTCGCCGGAGCGCTTTGCCGATTTCTTCGACAGCCCGGGCAACACCGTCGCCTGGGTATCCGGCATCTCGATGATGGTGGCCGGCATCCTGTGGGCGCGGCCGCGCGTGCTGCGCGCGGCGGCGGCCGACGCCGAGCTGCTGGCGCGCAACGTTCACGAGGATGCGCTGCGGGTAAGCGAGCGTCGCCTGCGGCTCGTGGCCGACAACATTCCAGGGCTCATCGCCTATGTCGATCTCGGCGAGCGCTACCAGTTCAACAACAGCGCGTTCGAGCGCTGGTTCGGCCTGCCGCACGACCTCACCGGGCGCACGGTGCGCGAGGTCTGGGGCGACGAGCGCTACAAGACCATCCGGCCGAACCTCGAGCGCGCGCTGCGCGGCGAGCGCATCACGTATGAATACGCCTTCGAGTACCAGGGCGTGTCGCACCAGGTGCTCGCCAACTACGTGCCCGACTTCGACGTCTTCGGCCGCGTGAAGGGCGTCTTCGTCATGGGCACCGACGTCACCCAGCTTGCCGAGGCGCAGGCGGCGCTGCGCGCCGAGCACGCGCGCCTCGAGGCGGCGCTCGACGGCTCGAGCGTCGCGCTGTGGGACACGGACCTGCGCACCGGGCGGGTATACCTGAGCGATGGCTGGGCGCAGATCGTCGGCGGGCCGCCCGGGGAAACCACCACCACGCAGCAGGTGCTGGCGGGCCTCGTGCATCCGGACGACCTCGAGCCCCTGCGCAAGTCCTCCGTCGAGGCGATGAAGGGCGCGGTCTCGTCCTATGCCATCGAGCACCGCGTGCGCACGCGCTCGGGCGGCTGGCGCTGGATCCTGTCGCGCGGCCGGGTCACCGAGCGCGACAAGGCGACCGGCCGCGCGCTGCGCATGATCGGCACCAACGTCGACATCACCGACCGCAAGCGCATCGAGGAAGCGGTGCAGTCGGCCGCGCAGTCCGATCCGCTCACCCACCTCGCCAACCGCGCGCTGCTCAGCGACCGGCTGCGGCTCGCGCTGGCGCGCACGCGGCGCCACGGCACGCCGGTCGCCGTGCTCTACCTCGACATCGACCGCTTCAAGGACATCAACGACCGCTTCGGCCACGCCGCCGGCGACACCCTGCTGCAGGACTTCGCCGCCCGCCTGCGCACGAGCGTGCGCGCCACCGACACCGTGGCGCGCTTCGGCGGCGACGAGTTCGTCATCCTGCTGGAAGACGTGAAGGAGCGCGGGCACGCGCTGCGCATCGCGGACAAGGTGGTGCAGGAGGCGCGGCGCCCGCTCAGGCTGGCGCAGCACGAGATAGTCGCCACCGTCAGCGTTGGAGTAGCCTACAGCGAGGCGAGCCTCGATCCGGACGAGCTGCTCAAGCGCGCGGACGCGGCGCTGTACGAGGCGAAGGCGGCCGGGCGCAACGGCTACAAGGTTTCGGAGGACAAATGAACGACTGGAAGCAGATCCGCAACTGGACCCGGGACGAGATGATGAAGCGCGTGGCGCGCTTCAAGAAGCTGCGCGGCTCCGACGGCGGGCTGCCCGACAGCAAGCTGCCGGAATGCCGGCGCAAGCTCTACGCGGTGATTGGCTTCCAGCCGCCGATGACCGACAGCCAGGCAACGACCTCGCCGGTCGGCGCCGACGCCTCGCAGATGCCGGCGATCTCGATCGCCGAGGGCTTCAACCTCGGCTATTGCAAGGCGAAGCCGGGCTGCGGGCCGCTCATGCACAACCACGACACCAACGAGACCTTCATCGCCATGACCGGGCGCTGGCGCTGCGAGTGGAACGAGGGCGAAGCGATCCAGCACGTCGACCTCGATCCCTACGACGTCATCTCGTTCCCGGTGGGCGTGGCGCGCCGCTTCATGAACGTCACCTACGACGAGCCCGGCAAGGAGCACCTGCTGATGTTCATCATCGGCGGCAACCAGCCGCAGGCCGAGTTCACGCCGGCCGCGATGCAACGCTGCGAAGACTTTGCACGAGGCAGGTCAGCACCGCAGCCGCGGCCAGCAGCAGCGTCGCGCCCGCGACGCCCCGCCAAAGCGCGCCCGGGTGGTCGATCGCGTAGCGCGCGGCCGCAAACGCGAGCGCGTCGAGCGGGAAGGTAAAGGCCCACCACGCCGGGCCGAACGGCCAGCGCAGGAAGTCGCGCGACACGACGAGCAGGGCCACGGCGAGCGCGAGGCCGAAGAAGAACAGCGTTTCAAGGAACACCGACCCGGGGTAGAGGACCACCCCGTTGGCATAGATGAGCGACGGCGGCACGAGCAACACGAACCAGCTCGGCCGCAGCCGCTCGGGCAGCGGCGCGCCGATGATCGCGCGGTAGAAGAGCAGCGCCATCAGGATCGGCGCGGCGGAGGCCGAGATGCCGAAGATGAAGCGCGAGGCGTCGGTAAGGCCGAGGCTGACGCCCGGCCCCGGCGCCACGATCCCGCCCACCATGATGATCAGCCATCCGGCGTTGATGTGCGCGAGGTCGATGCTGCCCGAGAGCCAGCGCACCAGCGCCCACACCTGGAACGCGAGCAGCAGGACGAACCCGGTCCACCAGACGATCTGTCCGAGGGCGATGAAATAGGCGCCGACGCCGCCGCCCACCAGGAACATGCCCACCGGCAGCGCGCCGCAGAAGCCGAGCTGCACGGGATTGGTGAACTCCTCGCGCACGGCCTCGGGGTACCGGAATAATTTCAGCAGGTAGAGCGGCAGCAGCACCACGAAAGCGAGCACGCCGAGCGCCACCCAGGGCTCGCTGACGTAGGCCGGCGCCCTCACCGCTCCGGGCAGCGCCGGCGCCGCGGCCCGCGCGCTGAGACCCAGCCCCACAAGTCCCATCACGGCCCCGTACATGCCGATGGGGACGTTGCGGAGATTCACGCTTTGCCCTTACCGCGCGACGTGGGTCGCTTGGCCAGCTCCTGGACGTTGTCCTTCACCGGGGTGAAGCCGAGGCCCGGCTTCTCCGGCAGGTCGAGCCAGCCGTCCTTCGGCTCGGGCAGCGGGCCGTAGATCGCCTCGCACACCCGGACGGAAGCGAAGTGGTACTCCACCGTCCCGCCGTTCGCGAGCCCGGCATGCAGGTGCATGTTGTGGAACGGCCAGGCGCCGCCGTTCGCCATCGGCACGTTGTACGCCGACGCGATGCCGGCGATGCGCAGGCATTGCGTGAAGCCGCCGCCAATCACGACGTTGGGCTGGATGATGTCCACCGCCCGGGACGAAATCAGGTCGCGGAAGCGCCACGCCAGCCCCTCGTTCTGCCCCGCGGCGAGCGGGATGCGCGTCTGCGACTTCAGCTCGCGCATCGCCGGGATGTCGTTCTCCTTGATCGGCTCCTCGAAGAACGAGATGTGCGAATCCTCGATCGAGCGCGCGAGCTCCGCGGCGTGGAACGGGTCCAGGCTGCAGTTCGCGTCCACGTGCAGCTCGGCGTCGGTGGCATCGCGGACCGCGCGCACGCGGCGCGCGTCCTCGGCGATCACTTCCGACAGCGGGCGCGGCTCGTCGCGGCGCTGCAGCGCGTGGTGCCCGACCACCATCTTCAGGTGCCGGTGTCCCCTTCCCGCCCACCACTTCGCCGCCGCCGCCAGCTCCTCGCGGTTGTAGGCGCCGAAGCCGAAGGTGGTGTAGATCGGCACCCGGCTCCTCGCCCCGCCGAGCAGCCGCCACACCGGCTGTCCGAGCGCCTGGCCCTTCAGGTCCCATAGGGCGACGTCGACCGCCGCGATGGCGTGGCTCGCATAGCCGGTCTGGCCGCGCGGGCTGAGCGTCCAGTAGAGCTTCTCCCAGATCCTCTCGTTGCGCAGCGGGTCTTCGCCGGCGATGTTGTGCGCGACGACCTCGTTCACCGCGGCGGCGACGACTTCCTCTTCCGTGATGCCGGTGATGCCGTAGCCGCTGCGGCCGTCGTCCGCCTGCACTTCGACCAGGCATACCGAGAGCGACGTCTTCTTCTCCATCCCGGCCGCGTCGAGCACGACCGGGATGTTGAGGGGCGTCGCCTTTACAGCAGCAATCTTCATTTGGGGACAGACCCCATTTTTCTCATTTGGGAATCAGATGCAAATGCGACAAATGGGGTCTGTCCCCATTTATTCCTATTCGGTTTTGATGCCGGCGTCCTTGACCACCGCCGCCCAGCGCTTCGTCTCCTCGGCGATCTGCGCGCCGAGCTCGGCGGGGCTGGAAGGAGCGGCGGTGGCGCCCTGCTTCGCCAGGTTCTCGATGACGTCGGGCGCGCTGACGGCCGTCCGCAGGGCATTACTGAGTCTCGTCACCACGCCGGCGGGCGTGCCGGGCGGCGCGACGAGGAACACGTTCGGCGCGGCGCTGAAGCCGGGAAGGGTCTCGGCCATCGCCGGCCAGTCGGGATTCGATTGCAGGCGCTGCGGGCTGGTGACCGCGAGCGTGCGGATGCGTCCCTGCTTGGTCGGCCCGATGGCGGCGAGCGCGCTGATCACGCCGATCGGCACCTGCCCGCTCATGATGTCCGGCATCATCGCGGAGGCGCCCTTGTAGGGAACGTGCAGCGCGTTGACGCCGGCCTGGCGCTGGAACAGCTCGAAGGCAAGGTGCTGCAGCGAGCCGATCCCGGGCGAGGCGTAGCTGTACTTGCCGGGATTCGACTTCAGCTCGCGGATCAGCTCCTGCACGTTCTGCGCGGGGAAGCCGGTGTTGACGACGAACGCCATCGGCAGCGAGCAGATGCTGCCGACCGGGGTGAACTGCTTCACCGGGTCGAGCGTCACCTTCGGGTTGACCGCCGGCAGCGCGAGCGTGCCGCTCTCGCCCACCATCAGGATGTAGCCGTCGGGCGCCGACTTGACCAGCGCCTCGGCCGCCACGCCGCCCGAGGCGCCCGGCCGGTTCTCGACCACGAACTGCTGGCCCAGCGCCTCGGCGAGCTTGGGCGCGACGATGCGCGAGATCGTATCCATGCCACCGCCGGGGGCGTAGCCGACGAGCATACGCACAGGTCGGTTCGGGTACTCCTGCGCATTTGCCGTTACGGCCAGCAAGCCCAAAATGGTGACTGTCACCAATTTCGATTTGAGTTTCATCCGGTACCCAGGTAGTAGCTGCGCACCAGCTCGTTCTGTTCCAGCTCCCGCACGTCGCCCTGGAACACGATCTCGCCGTGCACGATGATGTAGCCGCGGTCGGCGATGCGGATCGCCTGGTGGAAATTCTGCTCCGCCATCAGCACCGTCAGCCCGTAGGTCTCCTTCAACTCCTTGATCTTGGTGATCGTATGCGACACCAGGATGGGCGCGAGCCCCACGGACGGCTCGTCGACCAGCAGCAGCTTCGGCGCCGACATCAGGGCCCGGGCGATGGCGAGCATCTGCTGCTGGCCGCCGGACATCGAGCCGGCGAGCTGGCGGCGCCGCTCGGCGAGCACCGGGAAGGCCTCGTACGAGAACTTCAGGTTCTTGGCGATCTCGCCGCGCGCGAGCGGGCGGAAGGCGCCCAACAGCAGGTTCTCCTCCACCGTCAGCCGCGGGAACAGGCGCCGGCCCTCGGGCACCATGGCGACGCCGAGGTTGACGATCTGCTCGGTGGAAAGCCGGGTCAGGTCATGCGTCTGGCCGTCGAGCTTCAGCTGCACGGTGCCCCTCGTCGGCCGCACCATGCCCATGACGCACTTCATGAGCGTGCTCTTGCCGTTGCCGTTGGTGCCGAGCAAGGCAACGGTGTTCCCTCCGGAGACCGAGAGCGAAACCCCGTGCAGGGCCCGGACCGCCCCGTAGCCCGCGTCGACATCGCGGATGGTCAGCTCAAGCGCCAAGGTACGCCTTCTGCACGTCGGGGTTCTGCACGATCGACTGCGGCGTGCCCTCGCAGATGATCTTGCCGGCGTCGAGGCAGACCACGCGCTGCGAGAAGCGCATCACCGCCTGCATGATGTGCTCGATCATGATGATGGTGATGCCGCGCGAATTGAGGTCGAACAGGATCTTCAGCACCTCGTCGACCTCCGCGCCGGCGAGGCCGGCCATCGCCTCGTCGGAGATGAGGAGCTTGGGCCGCGCCGCCATGGCGCGCGCGAGCTCGAGCTTGCGCAGCTCGACCTGCGAGAGCTGCGAGGCGAACTGGTGCGCCTTGTCGGCGAGGCCCATGCCGCGCAGGATCTCCATCGCCTTCCCGGTGCCTTCGGTGTCCTTCATGTGCGCCACGTAGGCCGAGGGCACCAGCAGGTTCTCGAGCACGGTCATGGTGTGGAACGGCCGCGGCACCTGGAAGCTGCGCGCGATGCCGAGGCGCGTGCGCTGGTAGGGCGCGAGGCGGGTGACCTCCCGGCCGTCGAACACGATGCTGCCCGCCTCGTTGCGCAGCAGCCCGGAGATGCAGTTGATGAGCGTGGTCTTGCCCGAGCCGTTCGGCCCGATCAGGCCGAAGCGCTCGCCCTGGGCGATCTCGACCGACACGTCGGACAGGGCCGTGAAGCCGCCGAAGTGCTTGGAGACGCCGTTTACCTTGAGGAGGGCTTCAGCCATCGCTTGAACAGACCCAGGATGCCTTCGGGCGCGACCACGACGAAGAGCACGAGCAGCACGCCGACGATGAGGACGTTCACCTCTCCGGAAATGGTGACTGTCACGATTTGCTGCAGCGTGCCGAGCAGCAGGGCGCCGATGATCGGGCCGAGCCAGTGCGACATGCCGCCGATGATCGAGCCGCCGAGCGCCGAGATGGTGTAGGACAGGTTGAAGGTCGACGCCGGCTCGATGAAGCTCAGGTACATCGGCAGCGGCGCGCCGCCCGCCGCAAGCAGCGCGCCGGAGATGACGCACGCGAACAGCTTCAGTTTGAGGGTGGGCACCCCATTGGCTTCGGCAGCCTCCTCGCTGTCGCGCAGCGCGCGCAGGCCGCGGCCGATCCACGAATCCTGCACGTAGCGCGCCACGGCGACCGCGACCACCACCATCACCGCGATGCTGGCGAACAGCATGCGGGTGTAGGTGGTGAACGGCGCCATCACCTCCGGGCGCTGCAGCTGCAGGCCGGTGGCGCCGCCGACGTAGCGCCAGTTGATGACCAGCGTCTCCAGGATGAAGACCACCGCCACGGTGGCAATGGCGAAGAAGATGCCGCGCAGCCTGAGGGTCAGCAGCCCGACGCCGAGGCCGAGCAGCCCGCCCATGGCCGCGCCGGCGAGGATCTGCACCACGAGCGGCGCGCCGAGCCACTTGAAGAGCAGCACCGCCGTGTAGGCGCCGACGCCGATGAAGGCCGGCGGCCCGAAATTGACGTAGCCGGCGTAGCCGCCGAGGATGTTCCAGGCGGTCGCCAGCACCACCGCGGTCAGCACCACGTAGGCGGCGAAGAAGAAGAACTCGTTCACCGGGCTCACCGCGAGGCCGAACGCGATGGCGAGGAAGACCGCGGCGCCGATCCAGAACCTCATCTTCCGAACAGCCCTTGTGGCCTGACGCCCAGCACCAGCAGGAGGAGCCCGAACGCCACCGCGGGCGCCCAGGAGGCGCCGAAGAACATGAGCACGATCGATTCCGCTATGCCGAGGATCAGCCCCGCGACCAGAGTGCCGGTCATGCTGCCCAGCCCCGCCAGCACCACGACGCAGAACGTGCGGCCGATATAGAGCCGGTCCAGCGCCGGCTCGACCGGCCCCACCACGATCAGCATGGCGCCGGCCACCACGCTCACCGCGGTGGCGATGCCGAAGGCCCACTGCTTGATGCGCACCGGGTTCGCGCCCATGAGCCGCAGCGCGGGCTCGTCCTGCGCGACCGCCTTGATAGCGCGGCCGGTGAAGGTCTTCGACATGTACAGCGTCAGCCCGACCGTGAGGACGATGGCCACCGTGAACGCGACCAGCATCCGGTACGGGATGCGGTAGTCGCCGAGCTCGAGGCTGCTGCCGATGTACCCCGCCTGCACCGAGCGCTGGTCGACGCCGAAGGCGAGGATCAGGCCGATCTCGATGATGAAGGCGATGCCGAAGAAGAACGCGAGGCCGCGCACGCCCGCCTCGGTGCCGCGCCGCTCGAAGGTCTCGTAGTAGAAGCGGTAGAGCAGCACGCCGATGAGGAAAAAGAGCGGCGTCAGCAAGATGCCCGCGAGGATCGGGTCGAGGCCCATGCTGGCGAGCAGGTACGTGACGTACGAGCCCAGCACCATCACCGCGGGGTGCGCGACGTGCGGCACGTCGAGCAGCCCGAACGACACCGACAGCCCCATGCTCACCGCCGCATAGAACCCGCCCAGCAGGATGCCGAAGATCAGCGCTTCAAAGAGAAGATCTAGCGAGAACATTGCGTGCCGCTACTGCGCCGCCCCCCTGTCAAGGGGGGGAAGCGAGCCGCAGGCGAGCGGGGGGTTGGTTTTGAACACGTCGTCTTTACTCGTCTTACTCAAACTGCAACCCCCCGCTCGCCTGCGGCTCACGGCCCCCTTGACAGGGGGCCGGCCGAGAAAACCCATAACAAAACGGCGCGGGGTTGCCGCGCCGTCTGTCCGCTTGCTTCGCCCTACGCCTTGGCCGCGGTGGCCTTGCGCGCCTTGTCGTACGGCGTGATCACATCGCCGGTCTTGTACTGGTCCGGGAAGATGACGACCTGCTTGCCGGGCTGGCGGAACTGCTCCAGGTCCTTGTCGGCGATGCCGCGGAACTGGGCCTGCACGACGCGCGGGTTGGCCCACTCGCCGCTCTTGTCGTAGCGGATCGGGCCGACGATGGTGCGCAGCTCGTTCTTGCGCAGGTACTCGGCGATCTTCGCGTCCTCCAGGCTGTTGGTGCCGTTCACCGCCTGCTCGAGCATCTGGCCGATGGCGTAGTTGAACGGCGGCAGGTAGAAGCCGAGCGGGTCGACCTTCGCCTCCTTCGCGCGCACCGTGTAGCGCTTGAAGAAGTCGTCGATGCCCGGGTACTTCATGCCCGGCACGTACGAGTTGTAGTTGGTGAAGCCGTTCAGCAGGCTGCCGAGGGACTGCATGATCGGCGTGAACTGCAGTCCGACCATGCCGCCGCCGATGATCTGCACCTGCGAGCCGACGCCGATCTCGCTCACGGCGCGCACGATGGCGACCGAGTCGTTCGGGTAGGACATGAAGTAGACGATCTCCGGCTTGGCCGCGCGGATGCCGCGGATCAGCGAGGAGAAGTCGGTGGTCGTCGGCGGATAGTTCTGGTCGTAGACGAACTTCATGTTCGCCTTCTTGGCCAGCGCGCGCGCGCCGTTGGCGAGGTTCTGCGCGAATTCCTGGTCGGCGGCGAGGAAGGCGATGGTCTTCGCCCCCGCCTTCTGGCCGGCGCGCATGAAGCCCTCCGACCAGCTGGCGGCGTCGTTCCACGGCGCGTTGTTGAACCACATGTCGTGCTGCACCTTCGCGTTCACCTGGAACGAGAAGTTCCCCATCAGGAGCTTCTTGCGCTCCTTGACCATCGGCATGATGGGCGCGGTGGGCACCGTGCCGTAGGGGGCGATGAGCAGGTCGACGCGGTCGACGTCCAGCAGCTTGGTGTAGATGCCCGGCACGTTGGCCGGGTTGGTCTGGTCGTCGTAGACGATGAACTCGATGCGCCGGCCGAGCAGGCCGCCGCGCACGTTGGCCTCGTCGACCCACATCCGCAGCGCGACGAGCGCCGCCTGGCCGCCCGCGCCGAGCGAGCCGGTCTGCGGCATGCTCATGCCGATCTTGACGGTGTTGGACTGCGCCCGGGCGCGCCCGATGGGCAGCGTCGACGTGAGCGCGGCGGCTCCCGCCGCCCCGAGGACCTTCCTCCGAGTGAAATTCATTTCGACCTCCTCCTTTGCGTTTTATTGTAGTCAATCTTCAGCAGGCGCGCCGCGTTGCCGCCCTGGATCGCCTGCCGCTCGGCCGGCGACAGCCCCTTCACCCCCTCGATGAACTCCACCGGCCGCTCCATCCCCATGTCGTACGGATAGTCGGTGCCGAGGAGCACGTGGTCGGCGCCGAAGCGCGCGATCAGGTGCGCGAGCATGCCGTGGTCGAAGGTGATGGTATCGAAGTAGAAGCGCTCGAGGTACGAGGAGGGCTTGCGCTTCATCTGCCCCTTGGTGTCCGGCCGCGCCCGGTAGGCGTGGTCCATGCGCGCCCAGTAGTGCGCGAGGTAGCCGCCGGCGTGCGG
>DASSPL010000222.1:0-5344 GCA_035699685.1 Burkholderiales bacterium
TCGCCGAGGCGGCGCAGGCCTTCGCCGACCTCGAGTCGGGGCGCAACGCTCGAGGGGTGATTGTCTTCTAAGATCCTGGTCGTCGACGACCAGCGCTCCAACGTCGAGATGATGGCCGGCGTGCTGCGCGCGCGCGGCTACGCGGTGCACACCGCGCTCGACGGCGTGCAGGCGCTGGCGCAGGTGGCCGAGTTCGGCCCCGACCTCGTGGTATCGGACATCCTCATGCCGCAGATCGACGGCTTCGAGCTCTGCCGGCGCCTGCGCGCGGCGCCCGAGACCGCGCTCCTGCCGGTGATCCTGGTCACCTCGCTCGACGCGCAGGGCGAGCGCATCAAGGGCCTGGAAGCCGGCGCCGACGACTTCCTGTCGAAGCCGGTGAACTGGGAGGAGCTCTTCGCCCGCGTGCGCTCGCTGCTGCGCGTGAAGGCGCTGCAGGACGAGCTGAAGGAGGTCAACGCCAAGCTCGAGCAGCGGGTGCGCGACCAGGTGTCGCAGCTCGAGCGGCTGTCGCGGCTCAAGCGCTTCTTCTCCAAGAACGTGGCCGAGGCCATCGTCGCCGGCGGCGAGGAGCTGATCGAGCCGCACCGGCGCGAGATCACCGCGGTGTTCCTGGACCTGCGCGGCTTCACCGCCTTCACCGACCGCGCCGATCCGGACGAGGTCATGGATCTGCTGCGCGCCTACCACGCGGCGCTCGGCCGCATGGTCGACGAGTACGGCGGCACGCTCGAGCACTTCGCCGGCGACGGCGTGATGATCTTCTTCAGCGACCCGCTGCCGGTCGACCGCCCGGCGGAGAAGGCGGTGCGCATGGCGCTCGCGCTGCAGGCGGCGTTCACGCCGATCTCGCAGGCCTGGGCCAAGCTCGGCCACGACGTCGGCCTCGGCATCGGCATCGCGCAGGGCGAAGCGACGCTCGGCGTGATCGGCTTCGAGCAGCGCTGGGAATACGCCGCGATCGGCAACGTGCCGAACCTCGCCGCGCGGCTCTGCGGGATCGCGCACGCCGGCGAGATCATCCTCGATGCGCAGACCGAGCACGATCTCACCACCGTCGCGGAGACCGAGCCCGTCGGCCCGCTCACGCTGCGCGGCTTCTCGCAGCCGGTGGCCGCTTTCCGGCTCAGGTCGGTCCGCGACTAGCCCTGCGCCACGCCCGCGATCGTCGTGAACAAGAGAGCGAGCAGCACCAGAGAAGCCACCCGCTCGAAACCGTAGTCTTCCGCCCGGGGCCCCGGCGAAACGCACAGCCATCCGCCCCAGATCACGAACCCGGCCAGCGCCAGCCGGACGACGAGCACCGCCGCCTCGCTAATCAGTTCCATGGGCCGCATTCAGCATGAGAAGCTCCAGTCGGCCGAGACGCCGCACGAGCTCGCCCGCCGAGGGCAGGCGCTCCGGCGCGTCGGCCAGCTCGCGATGCACGGCAGGCAAGGAAGAAAGGACCGCGGCGAGCTGACCGGCAATGCCGGAAACGTCTTCGCGCGGTGCAGCGAGGAGGAGTTCGACGCACTCGCGCGGATCGCGGATGCGGCGGAGCAGGTCTTCGATGCGGTCCATGGCGCCAAGCTACGCCGCACGCCAGGGCCGCCCAAGTAACGGATGCGCCTCGGGCGTGTGACTAATTCACCAGCGCGGCGGAGGCTTCCTCATGATCACCAGCCGCCCATTTTCCTTTACGACATAGCCGCCGGCGGTGAGGTCGGAAAAGATGCGGCTGATCATCTCGCGCGACGCGCCGACGCGCGAGGCGATGTCCTTGTGGGTGAGCGGCTCGCTGATGCACAGCCGGCCGTCGCGCTCCTCGGCGAGCTCGAGCAGCAGCCGCGCGACGCGGCCGTACACGTCCATGAGCGCGAGGCTGCGCACGTTCTCCGTGAGGTCGCGCACGCGGCTCGCGAGCTTGCGCACCATGTGCAGGGCGAACTGCGGCTCCTTGGCGACCAGCGTCAGCAGCTCGCTGCGCTTGACCACCGCGCAGCGGCAGTCCTCCACCGCCATGACGGAGGCGGAGCGCGGCCCGCCGTCGAGGGTCACTTCGCCGAAGTACTCGCCGGGGCCGATCATGTTGAGCTGCACCTCGCGCCCCTGGGCGTTGGCGACGTAGACGCGCGCGCGGCCGGAAAGGATGACGTAGAGCGAGTCGGTCTCGTCGCCCTCGCTCACGACGATGGCGTTCCTGGGGAACGTGCGGACCGTGGCGACCTTGCCGATCGCCTCGAGCAGTTGCGGCGACAACACCTCCGCGGAGCGGTCCTTCATAGGCCGGACATTATTGGCATCGCGAGGGCAATTTGTCACACGCGGGCGACGGCGCAGTTCGCTGACCGGAACCCGGCGCCCGCCTATCTTGCCGCCCTGACGCCCCCAGGGAGGGAGCCATGCAAGACAGCACCAATCCGAACCCGCGGGACCGGTCGCTCACCGAGCACCTGGTCTTCATCGCCCTGCTCATCCCCACTTTCATCGTGCTCGTGGCCGCCGTCGTCTCGCTCGCCGCGCCGGACGCCCCAGTCGTCGTCCAGCCGCCGACCGTGACGGCGGCGGCCTGCGAGCCCTGCCCGCGTCACGAAGAGCCATACCCGCCATAAGCGGGGCGCCAAGCCGGCGCAGCTTGCCGTGGAGCAGGCGACCCAGTTCCACCTCGCGCTCAACCTGCGGACCGCAAAGGCGCTCGGCATCAGCCGGCAGGTGAATTAGTCACTTCCTAAAGGGTCCTTAGTTCCCTGACGGGAGGGCGCTGCGCGCCTACTCTGGCTCCATGACGATGCAGGAGGCAGCCATGAGAAACATCACCGAGCATCTGACGTTCGCGGCACTGCTGATTCCGACGTTGATCCTCTTGTCGGCCGCGGTCGTCTCGCTGGCCCCGCTCGATACTTCGGTCGCCGTGCCGACCCAGGTCTCGCTGCTCGCGGCACCGGAAGAGGAGGTGTACTAGCCGGGCCGGGCCCGCCCGCTCCGGTGATAAAGTGGCCCGCTGGGGAGGAGGGTCCTGAAGCCCATCGAGGCCATCAAGGAGCAGCGCGAGGACATCACCCGCATGCAGCGGGGGAGGCTGTTTCGCAAGTATTTCCTGCTGATCCTCGCCCTGGTCTGCGGCGCGCTGCTCCTCTCCGGCGGCATCGGGTTCTATTTCTCCTACCAGGAAAACAAGGGCGCGCTCGCCAGCCTGCAGCACGAGAAGGCGCTGTCCGCCGCGGCGCGCATCGAGCAGTTCGTGCTGCAGATCGAGCAGCAGCTCGCCTACGCCGCGCTGCCGCAGCTCGGCGTCGAGGGACTCGAGCAGCGCAGGATCGAGTTCCTCAAGCTGCTGCGGGTGGTCCACGCCGTCACCGACATCACGCAGATCGACGCGAAGGGCCGCGAGCAGCTCTCGGTGTCGCGGCTGAAGATGGACGAGGCGGGCACCGACCGCGACTGGTCGCAGGAGCCGGCATTCAGGAACGCGCGGCCGGGGCAGACCTGGTACGGGCCGGTGTACTTCCGCAAGGAAACCGAGCCGTACATGTCGATCTCGGTGCGCTCGGGCGGCGAAGCCGGCGCCGTGACGGTGGCGGAGGTGAACCTCAAGTTCATCTGGGATGTCGTCACCCGCATCCGCGTCGGCCAGAAGGGCAAGGCCTATGTGGTCGACAGCACCGGCCATCTCGTCGCCGACCCGGACATCGGCCTCGTGCTGCGCAAGACCGACCTCTCCCGGCTCGAGCAGGTGAAGGCCGCGCTCAAGCCCGATGCCGACGACGAGCCCGCGATGCTGGCGAAGGACCATGCCGGCAACAAGGTGCTGACGGCCTACGCGCCGATCGAGCCGGCGCGCGACCAGCCGCTGCAGGGCGCGAGGCCGACGCCGCTCGGCTGGAAAGTGTTCGTCGAGCAGCCGGTGAGCGAGGTCTACCAGGCGGTGGACGCGGCGATCCTGCGCACCATCGGCCTGATCGTGGCGGGCCTGCTGTTCTCCGCGTTCGCCGCCCTGTGGCTCGCCCGCAGCATGGCCCGGCCGATCAACGTGCTGCAGGAAGGCGCGCAGCGCATCGGCGCCGGCGACCTCGACACCCAGATCAGCATGAAGACCGGCGACGAGCTCGAGTCGCTCGCCGACCAGTTCAACCGCATGACCGCCCAGCTGCGCGAGTCCTACGCCGGCCTGGAGCGGAAGGTGGAGCAGCGCACGGCCGAGCTCAAGCAGACGCTCGATCAGCAGACCGCGATCAGCGAAATCCTGCGCGTGATCTCGGCTTCCCCGGCCGACGTGCGACCGGTCATGGCGGCGGTCGCCGAACGGGCGGCGCGAATCTGCGACGCGCAGATCGTGGACATCGTCGTGCGTGACGGCGGCGAACTGCGCTCCGTGGCTGCGATCGGCATGAAGATCGGCCGCCCGAAGGCCGGCCTCGATCGCACGACCGTCATGGGCCGCTCGATGATCGACCGGGCGGTGGTGCAGGTCGCGGACTTGCAGAATGCAGCGGAGGAGGAATTCCCGGTAGGCCGCCGGCTGGCACGCGAGCAGGGCCATCGCACGACGCTCGCGGTGCCACTGCTGCGAGACGACAAGGCGCTGGGCACGATCGTGCTCCGGCGCACCGAGGTGAGGCCATTCGACGAGAAGCAGGTCGCGCTGCTGAAAACGTTCGCCGACCAGGCCGCGATCGCCATCGAGAACGTGCGCCTGTTCAACGAGACCAAGGAGGCGCTGGAGCAGCAGACTGCGATCTCGGAGGTATTGCGCACGATTTCCGACTCCCAGTCGGATGCCAGGCCCGTGCTCGACGCCGTCGCCTCGCGCGCCGCGCGCCTCTGCGACGCGACGTCCGCCGCAATATACGAAGTCGAGGGCGAGATCCTGAGGCGCATGGCGTTCAGCGGGCCGCAAGCCGTGAGGGGCGCCGACACCTTGCCCTACACGCCGGAAACGCTTACCGGCCGCACCATCGCCGAGGGCAAGCCGATCCACGTGCACGACATCGAGGTGGAGCGCGCTCGCTATCCCCGCAGCTGGGAGCTCGGCCAGAAACACGGCCGCCACAGCATGCTGGCCGTGCCGCTGCTGCGCGAAGGCCGCGCGTTCGGCGCGATGTTCCTGCGGCGCACGGAAGTGCGGCCTTTCACCGAACAGCAGATCGCCCTCAGCAAGACTTTCGCCGACCAGGCGGCGATCGCGATCGAGAACGTGCGCCTGTTCCGCGAGATCCGGGAGAAGAGCGCGCAGCTCGAGATCGCCAACAAGCACAAGTCGGACTTCCTCGCCAACATGTCGCACGAGCTGAGGACGCCGCTCAACGCCATCATCGGGTTCTCGGAGGTGCTGATCGAGAAGATGTTCGGCGAGGTCAACGAC
>DASSPL010000223.1:0-14012 GCA_035699685.1 Burkholderiales bacterium
GCGTCGATCAACATCATGCGGCGCATCCTGCAGGGCTCGGGCGCCGAGGTGATCCACCTCGGCCACAACCGCTCGGTCGAGGAGATCGTCAGCGCCGCGCTGCAGGAAGACGTGCAGGGCATAGCGGTGTCGTCCTACCAGGGCGGCCACATCGAGTACTTCAAGTACATGGTCGACCTGCTGAAGGAGCGCGGCGGCGGCCACATCCAGGTGTTCGGCGGCGGCGGCGGCGTCATCGTCGCCGACGAGGTCAAGGAGCTGCAGGACTACGGCGTGGCGCGCATCTACTCGCCGGAGGACGGCCAGCGCATGGGCCTGCAGGGCATGATCAACGACATGCTCGCGCGCTGCGACTTCGACCTCGCGCGCTTTTCTCCCAAAACACTGGAAGCCGGCAATGCGCGCTCGCTCGCCCAGGTCATTACGGCAATCGAGCTGGGTGTCTTCAACGGCGAGCTGAAGGCGGGCATGGCCCCGGTGCTCGGCGTCACCGGCACCGGCGGCGCCGGCAAGAGCTCGCTGACCGACGAGCTGGTGCGGCGCTTCCGTCTCGACCAGGGCGCCGAGCTCGGCATCGCGGTGCTGTCGGTCGACCCGACGCGCCGCAAGACCGGCGGCGCGCTGCTCGGCGATCGCATCCGCATGAACGCCATCCATGGCGGGCGTACTTTCATGCGCTCGCTCGCCACGCGCGACACCGGCACCGAGCTGTCGGCGGCCATCGGCAAGGCCATTGCCGCCTGCAAGGCGGCGGGCTACGACCTGGTCATCGTCGAGACCGCCGGAATAGGGCAGGGCGACGCCGCGATCGTGCCGCACGCCGACGTGGCCCTGTACGTGATGACGCCGGAGTTCGGCGCCGCGAGCCAGCTCGAGAAGATCGACATGCTGGACTTCGCCGACTTCGTCGCCATCAACAAGTTCGACCGCAAGGGCGCCGAGGACGCGCTGCGCGACGTGCGAAAGCAGGTGCAGCGCAACCGCGAGGCGTTCCGCGCGCCAGCGGAGAGCATGCCGGTGTTCGGCACCATTGCCGCGCGCTTCAACGATGACGGCGTCACTGCGCTCTACCACGCCCTCGCCGACAAGCTCGGCGAAAAGGGCCTCAAGCTATCGCCACGCCGGCTGCCGCGGCCGCCCATCAAGGCTTCATCCGGCGTGCATGTCGTCATCCCGCCCGCGCGCCAGCGCTATCTGGCTGAAATCGCGGAGAGCGTGCGCGGTTACCACGGCCACGTGGCGAAGCAGACGCAGGTCGCGCGCGAGCGCCAGCAGGTTAAGGGCACGCAGGCGATGCTGGGCGCGAAGCTCGCCGACCTGGACAGGCTCGCGGCGGAGAAAGAGGCGGCGCTCGACCGCGAGGCGAAGAGATTGATCGACACCTGGCCCGAGACGGTCAAGGCCTATTCAGGCGACGAGCAGGTGGTGAAGGTGCGCGGTAAGGAGATCCGCACGCGGCTCACGACGACCTCGCTGTCGGGGACGACCGTGCGCAAGGTGGCGCTGCCTCGCTTCGAGGACCACGGCGAGCTGCTGCGCTGGCGCATGCGCGAGAACCTGCCGGGCGAGTTCCCGTTCACCGCCGGCGTGTTCCACTTCAAGCGCGAGAACGAGGATCCGACCCGCATGTTCGCGGGCGAGGGCGACCCCTTCCGCACCAACCGCCGCTTCCACCTGCTGTCCAAGGACATGCCGGCCAAGCGCCTGTCGACGGCGTTCGATTCCGTCACGCTGTACGGCTTCGATCCCGACGAGCGCCCCGACATCTACGGCAAGGTCGGCAACTCCGGCGTGTCGATCGCCACGCTCGACGACATGAAGGTGCTCTACTCGGGCTTCGATCTGTGCAACCCGGCAACCTCGGTGTCGATGACCATCAACGGCCCGGCGCCGACCCTCCTCGCCATGTTCTTCAATACGGCGATCGACCAGCAGGTGGAGAAGCTCGGCCGCACGCCGACCGCGGAAGAATTTTCGCAGATCAGGAAAAGAACCCTGGCCGCCGTGCGCGGCACCGTGCAGGCCGACATCCTGAAGGAAGACCAGGGCCAGAACACCTGCATCTTCTCGACCGAGTTCTCGCTCAAGGTAATGGGCGACATCCAGGAGTTCTTCATCGAGAACGACGTGAGGAACTTCTACTCGGTGTCGATCTCGGGCTACCACATCGCGGAGGCGGGAGCGAATCCGATCTCCCAGCTCGCATTCACGCTCGCCAACGGCTTCACCTTCGTCGAGGCCTACCTCGCGCGCGGCATGAAGATCGACGACTTCGCGCCCAACCTGTCGTTCTTCTTCTCCTACGGCATGGATCCGGAGTACGCGGTGCTCGGCCGCGTGGCGCGGCGCATCTGGGCGGTGGCGATGAAGCACCGCTATGGCGCGAACGAGCGCAGCCAGAAGCTCAAGTTCCACTCGCAGACCTCGGGGCGCTCGCTGCACGCGCAGGAGATCGCGTTCAACGACATCCGCACCACGCTGCAGGCGCTGATCTCCACCTACGACCACACCAACTCCCTGCACACCAACGCCTACGACGAGGCGATCACCACCCCGACCGAGGAGTCGGTGCGCCGCGCCATGGCGATCCAGCTGATCATCAACAAGGAGTGGGGCGTGGCGAAGAACGAGAACCCGAACCAGGGCTCGTTCCTGATCGAGGAGCTGACCGATCTGGTCGAGGAGGCGGTGCTGAAGGAGTTCGAGGCGATCTCCGGCCGGGGCGGCGTGCTGGGCGCGATGGAGACCGGCTACCAGCGCAGCAAGATCCAGGAGGAGTCGCTCTACTACGAGCACAAGAAGCACGACGGCTCCTACCCGATCATCGGCGTCAACACCTTCCGCAACCCGCACGGCGACCCGGTGCCGCAGAAGCTGGAGCTGATCCGCTCCACCGAGGACGAGAAGCAGTCGCAACTGAAACGCCTGCGCGAGTTTCAGCGCAGAAATGAAAAAGACGCGCCCGCCATGCTCGAGCGGCTGCGCCAGGCCGTGATCCGCGACGAGAACGTGTTCGAGGTGCTGATGGACGCGGTCCGCGTCTGCTCGCTCGGGCAGATCACGCACACCCTGTTCGAGGTCGGCGGCCAGTACCGTCGCAGCATGTAGGTTCGACGCAAGCTTCGGGCAAGTGGCGCGCAAGCTGGCGGGCGCACACTGCCGCCTCCAAGGGAGGCAGTCCAATGAAAGCTTACGCGGTCGTGTCCGGCGTCCTGACGCTGGTTTCGGCGTGCTTCGTCGACAACAACATCCAGCCGTTCGTGGCGAAGGTCGGGCGGGTCGCTCTGGTCGCCTCGGGTGTCGTGTTCCTGATCACCGAGACGATCTTCCTCATCACTAGTTGACCGTCGCGCCGGTCTCGCGCACCACCTTGCCCCACTTCTCGTGCTCGGTGCGCATGTAGGCATTCAGCTTGTCCGGCGGCATGACCATCGCCTCCACGCCGCCCTGGCGGAAGCTCGACTGCAGCTCGGGATCCTTTAGCGCCTTCTCGATCGCGGCGTAGAGCTGCTGGACGATGGGGGCCGGCATTCCGGCCGGGCCCGAAATGCTGAGCCAGAGGATGGCTTCGTAGCCGGGCACGCCGGCTTCCGCGAGGGTCGGCACGTCGGGCAGCTCGCTCCAGCGGTTGGGCGTAGTGACGCCGAGGGCTCGGAGACGGCCGGCCCTGACGTGGCCCAGGACGTTGGGGATGCCGGCGAAGGACACGCCGACCTGGCCGCCGAGCAGGTCCTGCATCGCCGGCCCGCTGCCCTTGTAGGGCACGTGGTTCAGCTCCACGCGGGCGAGCGAGTTGAACAGCGCGCCCATCAGGTGCTGCGAGCTGCCATTGCCCGAGCTCGCGTAATCGATCTTGGCCGGCTGCGCCCTGGCGAGCGCGATCAGCTCGCGCACCGAGGTCGCGGAAACCTTCTGCGGGTTGACGACCAGCGCGTACGGGCCCCAGGCGAGCCCGCTGACGTGGGTGAAGTCCTTAACCGCGTCGTAAGACAGGTTCTTGTAGAGATGCGAGCTCACCAGGTGCGTGTTGCCGGTGACGACGAGCGTGTGGCCGTCGGGCGGCGCCTTGGCGACGAAATCCGCGCCGATCGTGCCGCCCGCGCCCGGGCGATTCTCGATGAAGAACTGCTTGCCGAAGTGGTCGGACAGGCGCGGCGCCAGCATGCGCGCTGGCGTATCGGCGAAGCCGCCCGGCGAGAGCGGCACCACGATGCGCACGGGGCGTGACGGGTAGGCCTGGGCGAAGACCTGGGCCGCCGCAACCAGGCTGACGAGGCCTAAGACGACTTTCATGCGCGATAGACCGGCTCGGGTTGCGTGAAGAACGCGTTGAGGATGTGGTAGACCATCATGTAGTTCTTCTGCTGGAAGCTGGCATGCGAGATGCCGGCCATGACGGCGAACTGCTTGTCCGGATGCGGCAGCCGGCGATAGAACCCCAGCAGGTCGTCGAAGCCGGCGATGCCGTCGTACTCGCCGCGCATGACGATGGTCGGCACGTTGAGCTTGGTCGGATCGACCAGCGGCAGCCTGGAGCACATGTCGACATAGGTGCCGGTCGGCACCGAATCGTCGAGTGCCAGGATGGCATCGGCGAACGCCTCGATGGTGGCCTTGTCGGCCGTGCCCGGGTGGTCGCGCTCGAAGATGCTGTGCACGAACGCGCGGTCGATCGGCCGGCGGTTCTTCGACTGGAATTCGGGCAGGCGCTTCCTGCGCTGCTCGAGCGTCGGGCTGCCTTCGCCGGTCCAGACGAACGCGTCGAGCGCGAGACGCGCTACGCGCTCCGGGTGGCGCTGGGCGAAAAGCCCGGCTTTCAGCGCGCCCGATGAGATGCCGTACATGAGCAGCTTCTTCGCGCCGGTCTTCTTCAGGATGTAGTCCGTGCCGGCGGCGAGATCGTCGGCGCCGTTCGGGATGTCGCAGTTGATCGGGCGCGCCTTGTCCGAGCGGCCGTAGCCCTCGTTATCCATCGTCCAGGTGTCGAAGCCCTGCTCGGCGAACCATTCCATCGCCGAGGAATGCGGCCGTCCGGGCACCTGCAGGTCGAAGGTCGGCTGCGATGCCATCGACGAGCCGTGCACGAAAAGGATCGTGCCGCGCCCGGCCTTGGCGGGCTTCTTGTTCCAGAGGAAAAGCTTCACGTCGCCCTTGCGCGTCCAGTGTTCGGTTCCTTGCATGCGCCGTAATGTAAGCCATTTTGTGCAAGAATCCGCCGACCCTGGAGGAGGGAGGAGCTCGATGAAAGAGGACATCGAGGCGCTCGACACGTTTCCGAAGCTGCTCATGTACCACGGGAAAGTGCGGGCCGAGCGGCCGGCGATCCGCGAGAAGGACCTCGGCATCTGGCAGACGTGGACCTGGCGGCAATACGCCGACGAGGTGCGCCATCTCGCCTGCGGCCTCGCCGAGCAGGGGCTCAGGCGCGGCGATCACTTCGCGCTGATCGGCGCGAACCGGCCGCGCATCTATGCCGCCATCGCCGCCGCGCAGTGCCTCGGCGCGATCCCGGTGCCGCTCTACCAGGATGCCGTAGCCCAGGAGATGGCGTTTCCGCTGCGCAATGCGGAGGTGACGCACGCGCTCGCCGAGGACCAGGAGCAGGTGGACAAGCTGCTCGAGATCCTGCCGCAATGCCCGGCGCTCGCGCACATCTACTACGACGATGCACGGGGCCTGCGCCATTACCGGCAGCCGCAGCTCATGAGCTACGAGGCGCTCGTGCAGCTCGGGCGCGAGGCGCAGGCTCGCAACCCGGGCTTCCTCGATGCCGAGATCGCCAAAGGCCGCAGCGAGGACACCGCCGCGCTCTTCTTCACCTCGGGCACGACGGCGGCGCCCAAAGGCGTGGTGCTCACCTACCGCAACCTGATCGAGCGCTCGAAAGTGGTCGCCGACTGGGAGTCGATCACCGACCGCGACGTGGTGCTCGCCTTCATGCCGCCGGCGTGGATCGGGCAGAACATCTTCTCCTACGCGCAGCCGCTGGTCGCCGGCTACTGCATCTGCTGCCCCGAGTCGGCCGAGACGGTCACCACCGACATGCGCGAGATCGGCCCGTCGTACTACTTCGCGCCGCCGCGCGTCTTCGAGGCGCTGCTCACGCAGGTCTCGGTGCGCATGGAGGACGCCAGCGCCCCGAAGCGCGCCCTGTACCGCTACTTCATGGGTATCGCGCGCCGCGTGGGCGAGCGCATCATGGAAGGCAAGCCCGTCGGCATTCTCGAGAGGATGCTTTATGCGATCGGCGACCTGGCCGTCTATGGGCCGCTGCGCAACGTGCTCGGCATGAGCCGCGTGCGCATCGCCTACACCGGCGGCGAGGCGATCGGCCCCGATCTCTTCGTCTTCTACCGCTCGATCGGCGTCAACCTGAAGCAGCTCTACGGCTCGACCGAGACCAGCGTCTTCGTCTGCATCCAGCCGAACGACAAGGTGAAGCCGGACACCGTCGGTCCGGCGGTGCCGGGCGTGGAGCTCAAGTTCACGCCCGAGCGCGAGCTCCTCATCCGTTCGCCGGGCCTGTTCAAGGAGTACTACAAGAACCCGCAGGCGACGCAGGAGGCGAAGGACCAGGACGGCTGGTTCCATACCGGCGACGCCGGCTATATCGACGCCGACGGGCACCTGAAGATCATCGACCGCGCGAAGGACGTGGGCGCGCTCGTCGACGGCACCCTGTTCGCGCCGAAGTACCTCGAGAACAAGCTCAAGTTCTTCCCCTACATCAAGGAAGCGGTCTGCTTCGGCGACCGGCGCGAGAAGGTCTGCGCCTTCGTCAACATCGACATGGAGGCGGTCGCCAACTGGGCGGAACGGCGCAACCTGGCGTACTCGGGCTACGTCGACCTCGCCTCGCACGACGCGGTCTACGACCTGGTGCGCGAGTGCGTGGAGAAGGTGAACGCCGATCTCGCGCAGGAAGCCGAGATCGCGAACTCGCAGATCCACCGCTTCATCATCCTGCACAAGGAGCTCGACGCCGACGACGAGGAGCTGACGCGCACGCGCAAGGTGCGCCGGCGCTTCATCGGCGAGAAGTACGCGCCCCTGGTCGACGCGCTCTACGACGGCAGCAAGACGGTGCACATCGAGGCGCAGGTGCGCTACGAGGACGGCCGCACCGGCAAGATCTCGGCCGACCTGAAGATCGCCGACGCGAAGACCTTCGCGCCGTCGGCCGCGCGGCGGGCGGCCTGAGCGATATCCTGCTCTCGGTGGAAGGCGTCTCCCTCGCGTTCGGCGGGGTCAAGGCGCTGTCCGACGTCTCGTTCGACGTGCGCGCCAACGAGGTGCGCGCCATCATCGGGCCGAACGGCGCCGGCAAGAGCTCGATGCTGAACGTGGTGAACGGCGTCTATCACCCGCAGAAGGGCACGATCCGCTTCCGCGAGCGCGAGTTCCGCGACATGGATCCGCACCAGGCCGCGGCGATGGGGATCGCGCGCACATTCCAGAACATCGCGCTCTTCAAGGGCATGACCGTGCTCGACAACGTCATGACCGGACGCAACCTGAAGATGCGCTGCAACTTCCTGCAGCAGGCGCTGTGGCTCGGCCCGGCGCGGCGCGAGGAAGCCGAGCACCGCCGCGCGGCCGAGGAGATCATCGATTTCCTCGAGATCCAGCACGTGCGCAAGACGCCGGTCGGGCGCCTGCCGTACGGGCTGCAGAAGCGCGTCGAGCTGGCCCGCGCGCTGGCTGCCGAGCCGACGCTCCTCCTGCTCGACGAGCCGATGGCGGGCATGAACGTCGAGGAAAAGCAGGACATGTGCCGCTTCGTCCTCGACGTCAACGACCATTACGGCACGACCATCGTGCTGATCGAGCACGACATGGGCGTGGTGATGGACATCTCCGACCGCGTCGTGGTGCTCGACTACGGCCGCAAGATCGCCGACGGCACCCCCGACCAGGTGCGCGGCGACCAGAAGGTGATCGACGCCTATCTGGGGGTAGCGCACTGATGAGTGAATTGTTCTTCTGCCGCCCTCCTGACAAGGGGGGCGCGAACGAAGTGAGCGGGGGGTTTATTTTTATAGACCCAACCCCCCGTTCGCCTTTGGCTCACGACCCCCTTATCAGGGGGTCACGACACTGATGCCGATCGAATTCATTTTTTTCATTGAAGTGCTGGCCGGCGGCCTGCTCGCCGGCGTGATGTACGCGCTGGTCGCGCTCGGCTTCGTGCTCATCTACAAGGCGTCGGGCGTGTTCAACTTTGCCCAGGGCGCGATGGTGTTCTTCGCCGCGCTCACCTTCGTCTCGCTGCTCAAGCTCGGCTGGAATTTCTGGCTGGCGCTGGTCGTCACCCTCGCGGTGATGGTGCTGCTCGGACTGGTCACCGAGCGCGTCGTGCTGCGGCCGCTGGTCAACCAGCCGCAGATCACCCTCTTCATGGCGACCATCGGCCTCACGTTCGTGCTGGAAGGCCTGTCGCAGCTTCTCTGGGGCTCGCAGCCCCACGGCCTGGAGCTCGGCATCCCGGACGTGCCGATGGAGTGGCTGTCGCAGAAGTGGAACATCAACATCAGCCAGTTCGACCTGTTCGCGGCGTTCATCGCCGGCCTGCTGGTGGCGGTGCTGGCGGTGTTCTTCCAGAAGACGCGCATCGGCCGCGCGCTGCGCGCGGTGGCCGACGATCACCAGGCGGCGCTCGCCGTGGGCATTCCGCTGCAGCACATCTGGGCGATCGTCTGGGGCGTGGCCGGCTTCGTCGCGCTGGTGGCGGGCCTCATGTGGGGCGTGAGGAACGGTGTGCAGTTCGCGCTGACCTTCGTCGCGCTGAAAGCGCTGCCGGTGCTGCTGATCGGCGGCTTCGAGTCGATTCCGGGGGCGATCATCGGCGGCCTGATCATCGGCGCGACCGAGAAGCTGGCCGAGGTCTACCTGGGCCCCTTTGTCGGCGGCGGTATCGAGAGCTGGTTCGCCTACGTCGTGGCGCTGCTCTTCCTGCTGGTGCGACCCGAGGGGCTGTTCGGCGAAAAGCACATCGACAGGGTCTGACCATGCTCTACCGCGAAGCCGGGCAATTCCGCTCGACCTACTTCCAGGACCAGCAGATCTTCCCGATCCGCCAGGACCGCATCGCCTTCGCGGTGCTGATGGTCGTCGCGTTCGTCGTCGTGCCGCTGGTCGGCGACCAGTACTGGCTGAGCGCGATCCTCACGCCGTTCCTCATCTTCGCGCTCGCCGCGATCGGGCTGAACATCCTCACCGGCTACGCCGGGCAGCTGTCGCTCGGCACGGCGGCCTTCATGGCGGTGGGCGCGTTCATGGCCTACAACTTCGTGCTGCGCATGCCGTGGCTCGGCGTGATTCCGAGCTTCATCCTGGCGGGCCTTTGCGCAGCGGCGGTCGGCATCGTGTTCGGGTTGCCCAGCCTGCGCATCAAGGGCTTCTATCTGGCGGTGGCGACGCTGGCCTGCCAGTTCTTCGTCCTGTGGGTGATCCAGCGCTGGGGCTGGGTCACGAACAACAGCACCTCCGGCGTGATCACGGCGCAGGCCGTCACCCTGTTCGGCTACCCGCTGGTCACGCCGGTGGCGAAGTACCTCTTCACGCTCGCCATCGTGGTGGTGATGGCGCTGCTGGCGAAGAACCTGATGCGCAGCGAGACCGGGCGCGCCTTCATGGCGGTGCGCGACATGGACGTCGCCGCGTCGGTGATCGGCATCCCGATGATGAAGACCAAGCTGCTCGCGTTCGCCATCAGCTCGTTTTACTGCGGCGTCGCGGGCGCCCTGTACGCCTATACCTACCTCGGCACGGTCGAGCCCGAGGCGTTCACGCTGGATCTGTCCTTCCGCATCCTGTTCATGATCATCATCGGCGGCGTCGGCTCGATCCTCGGCTCGTTCCTCGGCGCGGCCTTCATCACGCTCTTTCCGATCTTCCTCAACATCGCCAGCGGCTGGCTGTCGCACGGCTTCGGCATCGACATCCCGCACGCCATGGTGTCGAACCTGGAGTTCATCATCTTCGGCGGCCTGATCATCTTTTTCCTGATCGTGGAGCCGAACGGCCTGGCGCGCCTGTGGCAGATCGCCAAGGAGAAGCTGCGCCTGTGGCCCTTCCCGCACTGAATTGGCTATACTCGGCGTTCCGCTATTCTGAACGACTCTTGAGGAGGAGGAACTTCATGAAACGGCATTTAGTGGCGGCTGCCACGCTCGCGCTCGCCGCGGCGTTCCCGGCAGCGGCCCAGAACGAGCAGTTCGTGCCCGCCAACTTCTACTGGGTGGGGCCTTATGCGCCGGGCGGCTCGGGCTTCGGCGGCGGCATCATCGACTACATGCAGCTGCTGAACGAGCGCGACGGCGGCATCAACGGCGTCAAGCTCACCTGGGAGAAGTGCGAGACGGAATACAACAACGCCCGCGGCGTCGAGTGCTACGAGCGCTCGAAGAAGAAAGGGCCGACCGGCGCCACCGTGATCCATCCGCTGTCGACCGGCATCACGTACTCGCTGATCGACAAGGCAGCGCAGGACAAGATCCCGGTGATCTCTCTCGGCTACGGCCGCACCGACGCATCCGACGGACGCGTGTTCCCGTGGATCTTCCCGCTGATCACGAACTACTGGTCGCAGAACACGGCCAAGATCAAGTTCATCGGCCAGAAGGAAGGCGGGATGGACAAGCTGAAGGGCAAGAAGATCGTGAACATCTATCACGACTCGGCCTACGGCAAGGAAACCATCCCGGTGCTCGACGCCCAGGCGCAGAAGTACGGCTTCCAGGTGACGCACATCGCCGTGCCGCATCCCGGCAACGAGCAGCAGGCGCAGTGGCTGCAGGTGCGCCAGATCCGGCCCGACTGGGTGATCCTGCGCGGCTGGGGCGTGATGAATCCAACGGCGCTCAAGGCGGCCGCCAAGGTCGGCTATCCGCGCAACAAGATCATCGCGGTGTGGTGGTCGGGCGCAGAGGAGGACGCCATCCCGGCGGGCGACGCGGCCAAGGGCTATATCGCGGCGGCCTTCAACCTGCCGGGCTCCGACATGCCGGTGATGAAGGAGATCCAGAAGCACGTCTACGGCAAGGGCAAGGGCGAGTTCGAGGACAAGTCGCGCTTCGGCTCGGTCTACCACACGCGCGGCGTGGTCGCCGGCATCGTCACCACCGAGGCCATCCGCACCGCGCAGGAGCGCTTCGGCAAGGGCAAGCCGATCACCGGCGAGCAGATGCGCTGGGGCATCGAGAACCTGAACCTCACCGCGGCGCGCCTCAAGCAGCTCGGCGCGAGCGACCTGATGGCGCCGCTCAAGGTCTCCTGCCTGGACCACGAGGGCGGCAGCCCGGTGAAGTTCATGCAGTGGGACGGCCGCAAGTGGAACGTGGTGAGCGACTGGATCAGCACCGACCAGTCGATCGTGCGCCCGATGATCGAGCAGTCGGCCGCGCAGTACGCCAAGGAGAAAGGCATCACGCCGCGCGACTGCTCGAAGGAGAAATGAGCAGCGCGTCCACGCAAGCGTAGTCGTCAAACGGCGGGGCGTCCCGCCGTTTGATTTTTGGGGAGGAGCATGCCGGCTTTCATCGCGGTGCAGAACATCGAGGTCATCTACGACCACGTGATCCTCGTGCTGCGCGGCGTTTCGCTCGAGGTTCAGGAAGGCCAGATCGTGGCGCTCCTCGGCGCCAACGGCGCCGGCAAGACCACCACGCTGAAGGCGATCTCCAACCTGCTGCGCGCCGAGCGCGGCGAGGTGACCAAGGGCCATATCCTCTACAAGGGCGAGCGCATCGACCGCCTCGACCCGGCGGCCCTCGTCAAGCGCGGCCTGTGCCAGGTGATGGAGGGGCGGCACTGCTTCCAGCACCTCACGGTCGAGGAGAACCTGCTGACCGGCGCCTACACGCGCGGCTACATAGGCTCCGGCGTAAAAGACGATCTGGAGAAGGTGTACGGCTACTTCCCGCGCCTGAAGGAGCGCCGCCATTCCCAGTCCGGCTACACCTCGGGCGGCGAGCAGCAGATGACGGCCATCGGCCGCGCGCTGATGGCGCGGCCCAACACCATCCTTCTCGACGAGCCGTCGATGGGGCTCGCGCCGCAGCTCGTCGAGGAGATCTTCGAGATCGTGAAGGAGCTCAACCGCAAGGAGAAGGTGAGCTTCCTGCTGGCGGAGCAGAACACCAACATCGCCCTGCGCTATGCCGACTACGGCTACATCCTGGAGAACGGGCGCGTGGTGATGGACGGCGAGGCCGCCTCGCTCGCGCAGAACGAGGACGTGAAGGAGTTCTACCTCGGCTTCTCGACCGCCGGCCGCAAGAGCTTCCGCGACGTCAAGTCGTACCGGCGGCGCAAGCGTTGGCTGTGAAGTACTACGACAAGCTCGAGACGCGCTCGCCGAAGGCGCGCGAGAAGGCATTGATGGCCGCGCTGCCGGGCTTGATCGCCCATGCGAAGAAGAATGCGCCCGGCTTTGCCCGCATCCTGAAGGACGTCAAGCCGGCGCAGGTGAAGACGCGCGCGGCGCTCGCCGATCTTCCCGTCACCCGCAAGTCCGACCTGGGCACGCTGCAGAAGGAGACGCCGCCGCTCGGCGGCCTGAACGCCACTCCGGTGGAGAAGCTGGCCAAGCTGTTCATCTCGCCGGGTCCGGTGTACGACCCCGAGGGCCGCGGTCCCAACTGGTGGCGCAGCGCGCGCGGCCTCTTTGCCGCGGGGTTTCGGCCGGGCGAGCGCGTCATCAACACGTTCGCCTACCACTTCACTCCCGCCGGCTCGATGCTCGAATCGGGCGCGCTGGCGCTGGGCTGCACCGTGGTCCCGGCCGGTACCGGCCAGACCGAGATGCAGGTGTCCGCGATCAATGGCCTGCAGGTGAGCGGTTACATCGGCACGCCGTCGTTCCTCAAGCTGATCGTGGAGAAAGCGGACGAACTCAAGGTCGACATCTCCTGCCTGAAGCGCGCGCAGGTCGGCGCCGAATACCTGCCTCCCGCGCTGCGCGCCGCCATGCGCGAGCGCGGCATCGCCGTCACGCAGATGTACGGCAGCGCGGATCTGGGGGTGATGGCCTACGAATCGCTCGGCAAGGACCGTCTGCCGACGGAGGGCATGATCCTCGAGGAGTCGCTCATCCTCGAGATCGTGCGCCCGGGGACCGGCGATCCGGTGCCGGCGGGCGAGGTCGGCGAAGTGGTCATCACCACCTTCAACAAGGACTACCCGCTGATCCGCTTCGCCACGGGCGACCTGTCCGCCGTCCTGCCCGGCACCAGCCCGTGCGGCCGCACGAATGTCCGCATCAAAGGCTGGATGGGCCGCGCCGACCAGAGCACCAAGGTGCGCGCCATGTTCGTCACGCCGAAGCAGGTGAACGAGATCGTGCGCCGCCACGGCGAGGTTCTCAAGGCAAGACTGGTTGTCGAGGGCGAGGTCGGCAACGATCGCATGACGCTGAAATGCGAAGTGCGCGCTCGCCCCGCCGGCCTCGGCGAGGCCGTCATCGCCACCATTCGCGACGTCACGAAGCTGCGCGGCGAGGTCGAGCTCGTCGAGCCGGGCAGCCTGCCGAACGACGGCAAGGTGATCGACGACCTGCGGAAGTACGCCTAGCGTTCCGGCTTCTTGTAGCTCGAGAACCGGGTCACCGTCCCCGAGCCCTCGTCCACGTCAACCTGCCAGCCTTTGCTCGGCGCGTTCGGTCGCGTATCGGTGAAGCTGACCGTCCAGCCCGTCCGCCCTTTCTTCGCCCTCGTCTTCAGCCCCTGTCCATGCGCAAGGCCGTTCTTTGCCGCGTAGTTCGTCGCATAGCACACTGCCTGCGTCGAGTTGGCGACCGGCGGCGCCGGACAGTCCTTGCCGTACGCGATCGGTGAGAAGAGCAATGCGATTAGCGCAAGATGTTTCATGGGCATAGCGTCGCTCAAGATCTGCCGAGGCGCGCGGAACTATTGCGGCTTTCCTTCCGATCTCCTGGCCGCACCGACCGGCAGCGCATCGACGCGGCGCATCTCCTCGTTCTGCAGGACCGTGCGGTCGGCGAGGTAGGCGTT
>DASSPL010000224.1:0-5450 GCA_035699685.1 Burkholderiales bacterium
CTTCTCCCTGCCCGAGCCGCGCAGCACGACGGCCTGCACGCGCTCGTCGAGCACCTCCCAGGGCTGCTCGAGGTCGAAGCGGTAATGCCGGGCGAGCGACTGCAGCATGGAGTGATAGAAATGGTTGCGCCGGTCCCAGCCGCGGATCGCGCCGCTCGCGAGCGACAGGTTGGGATGCGCGACGATGCGCTTCGGATCGAAGAACTCGATCATGCCGAGGCCGTCGCAGCGCGGGCAGGCGCCCATCGGGTTGTTGAAGGAGAAAAGGCGCGGCTCGAGCTCGGGCAGCGCGTATTCGCAGCCCGGCGCCGGGCACGCGTGGCGCGCAGAGAAGAGGTGCTCGCGGTCCGCGTCGGTCTCCACGACCAGGGCGCGGCCGTCGGCGTGGCGCAACGCCGTCTCGAGCGACTCGGCGAGGCGCTGCTTGCCGTCGGCGCGCACGCGCAGGCGATCGACCACCACGTCCACCGAATGCTTGACGTTCTTCGCGAGGCGCGGCGCCGCGTCGAGCTCGTGCACCTTGCCGTCCACCCGCACCCGCGTGAACCCCTGCGCCCGCAGCTCCTCGAAAAGCTCGGCCTGCTCGCCCTTGCGGCCGGCGACGACCGGTGCGAGCACCATGACGCGGGTGTCTTCGGGCAGCGCCAGCAGCTGGTCCACCATCTGCGACACGCTGTGCGCCTGCAGCGCGAGGCCGTGCTCGGCGCAATACGGCGTGCCGACGCGCGCGTACAACAGGCGCAGATAGTCGTGGATCTCCGTCACCGTGCCGACGGTCGAGCGCGGGTTGTGGCTCGCCGCCTTCTGCTCGATGGCGATGGCGGGCGACAGCCCCTCGATCAGGTCGACGTCGGGCTTCTCCATGAGCTGCAGGAACTGGCGCGCGTACGCCGACAGCGACTCGACGTAGCGGCGCTGGCCCTCGGCGTAGAGCGTGTCGAAGGCGAGCGAGCTCTTGCCCGAGCCGGAAAGTCCGGTGATGACCACGAGGCGCTCGCGCGGCAGCTCCACGCTCAGGTTCTTGAGGTTATGCGTGCGCGCGCCGCGAATGCGGATGGAATTCAAAAGCGACCGGAGGAAAAGAGAAACTTGTTACTATAACGCGCTTCATTTTCCCGCCGCGCATTTTCCCAACTCTCAAGCTTTGAGCCCCGATCGGATGAGCGCAGTGGAACTGCGCGCCGGCGCAAGCCTTGCCGGCGTGTTCGGGCTGCGCATGCTGGGGCTCTTTCTCATCCTGCCGGTCTTCGCGCTGCATGCGCCGAAGCTCGCCGGCGGCGACAACCTCACGCTCGTCGGCCTCGCGCTCGGCGCCTACGGCCTGTCGCAGGCCTGCCTGCAGATTCCGTTCGGCATGGCGTCGGACCGCTGGGGGCGCAAGCCGGTGATCTACGGCGGCTTGATCATCTTCGCCGCGGGCAGCTTCGTCGCCGCGGCGGCAACCGACATCTGGATGGCGATCATCGGGCGCACGCTGCAGGGCGCCGGCGCCATCTCATCCGTGGTGGTGGCGCTCGCTGCCGACCTCACGCGCGAGCAGCACCGCACCAAGACCATGGCGATGATCGGCGCCATGATCGGGCTCGCCTTCGCCGTGTCGCTGGTGCTCGCTCCTCTCCTCTACCAGTGGATCGGCATGGGCGGCCTCTTCGCCCTCACCGGCCTGCTGTGCCTCCTCGCCATCGTCGTGGTGAAGGCGGTGGTGCCCGACGTGCCGCCCCGCGAAGGCGTGGCGCCGCCCGCGGCGCGCGCGCTGCGCGAGGCGCTGGCGCCGGAGCTCGTGCGGGTGAACTTCGGCATCTTCGTGCTGCACCTGGTGCAGATGGCCATGTTCGTCGTGCTGCCATTGCGCCTGGTGGAGGCGGGACTCGAGCTTCCCGACCACTGGAAGCTCTACCTGCCCGTGGTCCTAGTCTCGTTCGCCTTGATGGCCCCGGCGATCCTTTATGCCGACCGGCGCAACCGGCCGCAGCCCGTCATGCTCGGGGCGGTCGCCTTGCTGGCTGCCGTGGAGTTCGCGCTCGGCGCGACTCGCACGATCATGGGACACGCGGCCGCGATCCTCGTGTTCTTCGTCGCATTCAATGTGTTGGAAGCGCTGCTGCCGTCGCTCGTCTCCCGCCTTGCTCCGGCGCACGTGCGCGGCACGGCCATCGGCGTCTATAACACCACGCAGACGCTGGGCCTCTTCTTCGGCGGACTGCTCGGCGGCTGGCTCGCCAAACATTACGGCGCGGGCGCCGTTTACGTGAGCTGTGCCTTACTATCGCTCCTATGGCTCGTAGCGACCTTAGGGATGAAGCCGTTGCCTGCGGTGCGCTCGAGCGTCAACGAGCTTTCGAGTCTCACGTTTACCATCGCAACGGGAGTGAATCTCGAGGGGCTGAGCGAAGCGCTCGCCCGCGTGCGCGGCGTACGCGAGGCCGAGGTGCTGGCGCAGGCGCGCATCGCACGCCTCAAGGTCGTTCCCGGACAATGGGACGAAACGGCGGTGCGCAAAATGCTTATTGGGGAGAAATGAAATGGCATCCGTAAACAAGGTCATTCTGGTCGGCAATCTCGGCGCTGATCCCGAGACGAAGTACCTTCCGAGCGGCGATGCGGTCACCAACATCCGCATCGCGACGACCGACAAATGGAAGGACAAGGCGAGCGGCGAGATGAAGGAAGCCACCGAGTGGCATCGCATCGCCTTCTTCGGCCGCCTGGCCGAGATCGCCGGCGAGTACCTGAAGAAGGGCTCGCAGGTCTATATCGAGGGCAGCCTGCGCACCCGCAAGTGGCAGGACAAGGACGGGCAGGACCGCTACACCACCGAGATCCGCGCCGACAGCATGCAGATGCTCGGCTCGCGCTCGGGCAGCGGCGAGCCGCGCGGCGAATCCTTCAGCCCGAAGCCGGCGGAAGCCAAGCCGGCCGCGGCGGCGGGGGCGAAGAAGCCCGGCAAGTTCGACGACATGGAAGACGACATTCCGTTCTGAATCAGCTATATAATCGCGGCCCATGCCGATCTACGAGTACCGCTGCAACGCCTGCGGCCACCAGGACGAGCACCTGCAGAAGGTGTCGGACGCGCCACTCACCGTGTGCCCGGTCTGCGGCAAGGACCAGTACACGAAGCAGTTGAGCGCTGCGGGCTTCCAGTTGAAAGGCACCGGCTGGTATGCCACCGACTTCAAGGGCGGCACGAAGAAGCCGGAGTCGAAGCCGGCGGCGGACAGCAAGACCGAATCGAAGCCGGACACGAAAACCGACACCAAGCCCGCATCCAAACCCGAGAGCAAAGCCACCGCCTGAGCGGGGCGCACTCGAACTGACCGGCCCGTCCGACGGGCCGTTTTTATTTTGAAAAAGCATCCCATCTCCGGTGCGCTGAGGAAGTACTTCATCACCGGGCTCCTGATCTGGATCCCGCTGGTCATCACGATCTGGGTGCTGAAGGTCATCTTCGACACGCTCGACCAGTCGCTGCTCCTGCTGCCGATCTCGTTCCAGACCGAAAGCTGGCTCGGCGTGCATATCCCGGGCCTCGGCGCGGTCCTCACCATCCTGGTGGTGCTGCTCACCGGCATCTTCGCCACGAATTTCTTCGGCGCGCAGCTGGTGCAGATCTGGCACGACGTCCTGCACCGCATCCCGGTCGTCAACTCGATCTACTCCAGCGTCAAGCAGATCTCCGATACGCTGTTCTCGTCGAGCGGCCAGGCGTTCCGCAAGGCGCTCCTCGTGCAGTGGCCGCATCCCGGGATGTGGACCATCGCGTTCCTCACCGGCACGCCGGGCGGCGGCGTCGCCAACCACTTGCCGCCCGACTGCGTGAGCGTCTATGTGCCGACCACGCCCAACCCGACCGGCGGCTATTTCGTCATCGTGCGCCGCGCCGACGTGATCGAGCTCGACATGACCGTCGACCAGGCGCTGAAGTACATCATCTCCATGGGCGTCGTCCCGCCCGGCGCCCGGTAAGCGATGCGCACGCACTACTGCGGTGAACTGAACTCGGCGCTCGTCGATCGCACCGTCACGCTGTGCGGCTGGGCGCACCGGCGGCGCGACCACGGCGGCGTGATCTTCATCGACCTGCGCGACCGCGAGGGCCTCGCGCAGGTGGTGTGCGACCCCGACCGCGCCGCGGCTTTCGCCAGCGCCGAGCGCGTGCGCAACGAATTCGTCCTCAGGGTGACGGGCAAGGTCAGGCGCAGGCCCGAGGGCACGGTGAACGCGGAACTGCGCTCCGGCGAGGTCGAGGTGCTGGCCCACGAGGTCGAGATCCTCAACCCGTCGGCGCCGCCGCCTTTCCAGCTCGACGACGACAACCTGTCCGAGATCACGCGCCTCACGTACCGCGTGATCGACCTGCGCCGCGAGCAGATGCAGAAGAACCTGCGCCTGCGCTATCGCGTGGCCATGGCGGTGCGCAACTACCTCGACTCGCACGGCTTCATCGACATCGAGACGCCGATGCTGACGCGCTCGACGCCCGAGGGCGCGCGCGACTACCTGGTGCCGAGCCGCGTGCATCCGGGCGAGTTCTTCGCCCTGCCGCAGTCGCCGCAGCTCTTCAAGCAGCTCCTGATGGTCGCGGGCTTCGACCGCTACTACCAGATCGTCAAGTGCTTCCGCGACGAGGATCTGCGCGCCGACCGGCAGCCGGAGTTCACGCAGATCGACGTCGAGACCTCGTTCCTCGACGAGCGCGAGATCCAGGATCTGATGGAAGGCCTGGTGCGCGACGTGTTCCGCCACGTCCTTGGCGAGGAGCTGCCCAGCCCGTTCCCGCGCCTCTCCTACGCAGAGGCGATGGCGCGCTACGGCGTCGACAAGCCCGACCTGCGCATCCCGCTCGAGCTGACCGAGCTCACCGGCCTGATGAAAGCCGTCGAGTTCAAGGTGTTCCGCCAGGCGGCCGAGCTTCCCGGCGGCCGCGTCGCTGCGCTGAAGGTGTCGTGCGAGCTCACGCGCAAGGAGATCGACGACTTCGGCCCGTTCGTCGCCACTCACGGCGCCAAGGGGCTGGCGTACATCAAGGTCAACGACCGCTCGAAGATCCCGGAGGGGCTGCAGTCGCCGATCGTCAAGTTCCTTCCGGCCGAAGTCCTTCGACAAGTGCTGGAAAGGACGGCAGCCGAGAACGGCGACACCATTTTCTTCGGCGCGGACAAGGCGGGCATCGTCAACGCCGCGCTCGGCGCGCTGCGGGTGAAGATCGGGCAGGACAAGAACCTGGTCCAGAAGGGCTGGCGTCCGCTCTGGGTGCTGGACTTCCCGATGTTCGAGTGGGACGAGGAGGGCAAGCGCTGGTCGGCGATGCACCATCCCTTCACCGCGCCGCGCGACGGACACGAGGACCTGCTCGCCACCGATCCCGGCCGCGCGCTGTCCAAGGGCTACGACATGGTGCTGAACGGCTGGGAGATCGGCGGCGGCTCGGTGCGCATCCACCGCGCCGA
>DASSPL010000225.1:0-4846 GCA_035699685.1 Burkholderiales bacterium
GCAGCCCGAGCGCACCACCTTGCGCAGCAGCTCGTCGGTCGGCATCTCGAGGTACTTGCGGTGCGCGACGGCGAGGATCACGGCGTCGGCCGAGGGCAGCGACTCCCAGTCGGTCAGGCGCACGCCGTACTCGTGCAGGGCGTCGTCGGCGCTCGCCGTCGGGTCGTGCACGAAGGTCTCGACGCCGAACTCGTGCAGCTCGCGGATGATGTCGATCACCTTGGAGTTGCGGATGTCCGGCACGTCCTCCTTGAAGGTCAGGCCGAGCACGTTGACGCGGGCGCCCTTGATGTTGCGGCCGGCGTGGATCATCTGCTGCACGGTCTTGCGCGCGATGTGCTGGCCCATCGAGTCGTTGATGCGCCGCCCGGCGAGGATCACCTCCGGGTGGTAGCCGAGCAGCTCGGCCTTGTGCGTGAGGTAATACGGGTCGACGCCGATGCAGTGGCCGCCGACCAGGCCGGGCCGGAACGGCAGGAAGTTCCACTTGGTGCCGGCGGCCTTCAACACCTCGTGCGTGTCGATGCCCATCTTCTCGAAGATGATGGCCAGCTCGTTGACGAAGGCGATGTTGATGTCGCGCTGCGTGTTCTCGATCACCTTGGCGGCCTCGGCCACCTTGATCGAGGAGGCGCGGTAGACGCCCGCCTTCACCACCGAGCCGTAGATGTCGGCCACCTTCTCCAGCGTCTCGGCGCTGTCGCCCGACACGATCTTCCTGATGGTTTCGAACCGGTGCTCCTTGTCGCCCGGATTGATGCGCTCGGGCGAGTAGCCGACGTGGAAGTCCTGCTTCCAGCGCATGCCGGAGGCCTTCTCCAGGATCGGCACGCAGACTTCCTCGGTGCAGCCGGGGTACACCGTCGATTCATAGATGACGGTGGCGCCGGCCTTCATGTAGCGGCCGACGGTCTCGCTGGCCGACTCGAGCGGCGTGAGGTCGGGCTGGCGCGCGCTGTTGATCGGCGTCGGCACGGCGACGATGATGTAGTCGGCCTGCGCCAGCTCCGCCGGGTACGAGGTGGCGCGGAAATGCTTCGCCTCCATCAGCTCCGCGGTGGCCACCTCGCCGGTCGCGTCGACGTGGTGGCGCAGGTTCTCGACGCGCTTCTTGGACAGGTCGTAGCCGATGGTCGGCCGGTGCCGGCCGAAGGCCACCGCCACCGGCAGTCCGACGTAGCCGAGGCCGACGACGGCCACGGTGGCGAGCTTCTGCTCGCCGGGATTTGGGATCTCGATGCGTTCGAGGACTTCCATGTCAGGCATGTGCCACTTTCCGTTGGTCAGTCACAGGCGCGATATTCTGGGCGTACCAATCGATGGTTTTCTGCAGTCCTTCCATGATCCGAACTGCGGGGCGGTAGCCGAGCAGGCGCTGCGCCTTGCTCGTGTCGGCGCGCGAGAACTGCAGGTCGCCCCTGCGCGGCTCGCGATGCACGACCTTCACGCCTTTCGCGTGCGGATATTTCCGCGCCACGCCGGCGCGGATCATCTCGTACAGCTCGGTGAGCGAGGTCTGGTCGCCGAGCGCGATGTTGTAGGCCTGGCCGAGCGCCAGCGGATCCTCCACGGTGGCGGCGAGCAGGTTGGCCTGCACCACGTTGTCGACGTGGCAGAAGTCGCGCGCCGCGGTGCCGTCGCCGTTGATGTAGGGCACCTGGCCGCGCATCAGCGCGCCGATCCAGGCCGGGATCACCGAGGCGTAGGCGCCGTTCGGGTCCTGGCGCGGGCCGAACACGTTGAAATACCTCAGGCCAATGCTCTTGAACCCATAACAGACGTCGAACACGTCGGCATAGAGCTCGTTCACCCACTTGGTCAGGCCGTAGGGCGACATGGCGCGGCCGGTGACCGCTTCCACCTTCGGCAGCGCCGGGTGGTCGCCGTACACGGCGCTCGAGCTCGCATAGACGAAGCGCTGGACGCCGGCGTCGCGCGCCGCGACCTGCATGTTGAGGAAGCCCATCACGTTCGTCGCGCTGCTGGCGACCGGGTCGTCGATCGAGCGCGGCACGCTGCCGAGCGCCGCCTGGTGGAGGACGACGTCGACGCCCTGGCAGGCGCTGGCGCAATCCCTTGCCGAGCGGATGTCGCCCTCGATGAAGCGGAAGTTCTGCCAGCGGGCCTCGCCGCCCCTGGCGGTGACGGCGGCCCGCACGTGCTCCAGGTTCTCGGGCTTGCCGGTGGCGAAGTTGTCCAGGCCGACCACCGCCTGGTCCAGGTTGAGGAGGTTCTCCACCAGGTGCGAGCCGATGAAGCCGGCTGCCCCGGTGACGAGCCAGGTACGGCCGCGGCTTCTAATGCGCTGCTGCGCGGTTTCGTAGGGGTTCACGTTTGCTCCGGGTTGTAATCTCGCTCAGCGTCTGCTCGTAGCGCTCGACCATGCCGCGCTCGGAAAAGCGCTGCGTCACCGTCGCGCGCGCGTTCTCGCCCATGCGGGCGCGCGCCACGGGATCGGCCAGCGACGCCAGCCTGTCGACTAGCGTAGCGGTGTCCCCCACCGGGAACAGCCATCCGTCTTGGCCCGAGTGGATCATCTCGGCCGCCCCGCCGACCTCGGCGTGCACCACCGGCCGGCCGAGGGCCATGGCCTCGATCGCGGCGAGCGAGAACGCCTCGGTGAAGCTGGTGAGCGTGACGACGTCGCAGGCCGAAAGGAACGGCCGCACGTCCTGCTGAAAGCCTGAAATGACGACCCGGTCGGCGACGCCGAGCGCCCGCGCGCGGGCCTCGACGCTCGCCCTTTCGGGGCCGTCGCCGATGAACAGCGCCCGGGCGGGGATGCCGCGGCGGTGGAGCTCGGCCACGGCCTCCACCAGCTGGGTCGGGTTCTTCTCCGGCCGCAGCACGGCCGACAGGCCGATGACGTAGTCGGTGTCGGCGAAGCCCAGGGCGCGCCGCACCGGTGCGGCGCTCATTTCCCCGCCCTGGGATTGCCAATGCTCGAGGTCGACGCCGTTGTAGATCACGCGGTTGCGCCGGCCGAAGAGGCCGCGCGCCAGCCAGTGGCGGCGCTGGCGCTCGCAGACGAACACCGCGCAGGCCGCGCTCCAGAAGAACGGCCGGTAGGCGAGCATCTGCAGCTGCTCCTTGGCGCTGCGCATGTAGGTCGAGTGCAGCGTCACCGCGAGCGGCGCCCCGGCGTTGGCGAGCGAGGCGTACATCAGGGCGTAGGGGTTGGTGGCGAGGACCACGTCCGGGCTCAGCCGCGACAGCAAGGCATGCAGGTGCGACAGGGCCTTGAAATCCAGGTAGCGCGCCGCGTGCAGGCAGCGCACGGTGGAGTGCTCGGGCAGCCTCAGGCGCGAGAGCTGGCTCGGGTCGTTCTTGACGTAGATGGCGTGGCAGTCGTGGCCGCGCTCGGCGAGCCGGTTGGCGAGCGTGATCGCCTGGCGCTCGGCGCCGCCGTGGACCAGCGATCCGGTGACGAAGGCGATTCTCATAGGGGTTTCAGCCGCTTCCAGTTGCCGGCGCCGTAGACCAGGGCGAGCACCACGCCGGCCATGGCGAGCTGCACCACGATCGAGCTCGCCGCGAACAGCTTGTCGCCGACCAGCCAGGCGGCGAGCGTGGCGAGCACCGCCCAGGCGAGGTAGCGCCCGAGGGCGCGCCAGTGCTGCTGCTCGCGCACCGGCACGCCGCTGACGACGGCGATGCGCCGCAGGAAGATCAGCCGGTCGATGTACAGCGACACCGCGCTGCCGAGCGCCGCGCCGGCGAGGCCGAGGTGCACGCCGCCCGCCCAGGACAGCGGCACGGCGAACACCAGCATGAGCAGGTTGGTGCGCAGCACGAACATGCCCTGGCGCGTGAGCGCCATGACGCTGTTGTACTCGATGATCAGCGGCAGCATGGCGAGGATGTAGACGCGGATCACCGGCGCCGCGTCGACGAACGAGTCGGTGTAGACCAGCGTCACCAGCTCCTCGGCGAAGGCGAAGGCGAAGCCGAGCAGCGGGAAGAGCAGCATGCCGACCATGGCGTTGGCGCGCGCGTTCATCTGCATCATGGCGCGCACGTCGCCGGCCGCCTCCATGCGGCTCATGCTGGGCATGAAGGCCTCGAGCACCGAGGTGCGGAACAGGTTCACCAGCTGGCCGAGGATGGCGGCGATGGAGAAGGCGGCGAAGCTGTGCAGCGTGAAGAGCGACGCCGCCACCCACTGGTCGGCCTGGCCGCGCAGCACGTAGAAGCCGCTCGAGAAGCCGAACGGCGCCGTGTAGCGCAGCTGGCCGGCGAACACGGCGCGGTTGAACCACGGCCGCCGCCAGCCGTGGAAGCGGCCGATGTAGGCGAACAGCAGCCCGAGCTTGAGCAGCACCACGGCGAGCAGCAGCCAGAGGATCAGCGCCATGTCGCCGGTCAGCCAGGCGGCGCCGGCCACCAGCACGGCGCGCGTCACCGCCACCGAGATGTTGGCGTAGGCCTGCAGCGGCACCCGCTCCTCGATGGTCGGCAGGAACTCGAGCAGCGCCGACACCACCCACAGCGCGATGAACGCCGGCACCAGCGCGCCGTACTTCATCAGCGGCTCGATGGTCGGCGGCAGCCACGGGTTGAGCGGGCTGACGATCAACGCGCAGGCGAGGCCGGTGACGGCGAGGAAGGCGAGCGTCTGGTGGACGTAGAGCCGGCGCTTCTCCGCGTCGGAGCGCGGCAGGAAGTAGTACAGCGCGTGCGGCATGCTGAACGGCGCCAGCGCCATCACCGTGCCGATGGCGAGCCACAGCAGGCGGTACTCGCCGAAGGTGTGCGCGTCGAGGCAGCGCACCAGCACCACCGGCAGCAGGAACTGCAGCGCCTGGTCGAACGCCTTGACCGCGCCCAACGACAACGCCCGCCGCGC
>DASSPL010000226.1:0-14169 GCA_035699685.1 Burkholderiales bacterium
GACGCGCTGCGGGCGCTCCTCCAGCCCGATGAACTCGGCCGGCCGCTCCGGCTCGCGCCCCAGCGCCTCGCGGATCGTCTCGGCGAACTTCACCGGCAGCGCGGTCTCCAGGCAGACGAGCGGCACGCCGGGCTCGCGGTAGGCGAGCCCGACCTTCACGCCGTCGGCGGTGTGCGGGTCGATCATCACCTCGTACTTCCTGTACACCGCCCGGATGGTCGCCAGGCGGTCGGCATGCGAGCTCTTGCCGGAGACGAAGCCGGTCTCCGCCACGCGGCGGTAGTACGCCGAGTGCGCGAGGTCGAACTCGCCGTCGGCCTCCAGGCGGCGCCAGAGCTCCTTCACGCGCACGCCGTCGCGCCCGACGAGGTCGTAGACGTAGCGCTCGAAGTTCGACGCCTTGGAGATGTCCATCGACGGGCTGGAGGTCTTCTTCGCCTTCTTGCGCACGCGGTAGCGGCCGGTGCGGAAGAACTCGTCCAGCACGTCGTTCTCGTTCGCGGCGACGATCAGCCGGCGGACCGGCAGGCCCATGCAGCGGGCGACGTAGCCCGCGTAGACGTTGCCGAAGTTGCCCGAGGGCACCGCGAAGCTCACCTGCTCGTTGTCGGACCGGGTGGCGGCGAAGTAGGCCTTGAAGTAGTAGACCACCTGGGCCGCCACGCGCGCCCAGTTGATGGAGTTCACCGCGCCGATGCGGTGGCGCTCCTTGAACGCGGCGTCGGCGTTCACCTTCTTCACCAGGTCCTGGCAGTCGTCGAACACGCCCTTCACCGCCAGGTTGTGGACGTTGCGGTCCTGCAGCGAGTACATCTGCGCGCGCTGGAACGGCGTCATCCGCTTGTGCGGCGACAGCATGAACACATGGATGCCCTGTTTTCCTCTCAGGGCGTATTCCGCCGCGGTGCCCGTGTCACCGGAGGTGGCGCCGAGGATCTTGAGCTCCTTGCCCTCGAACAGGTTGCCGAGGAGCTGCAGCGCCACGTCCTTGAACGCCGCGGTCGGCCCGTTCGACAGCGCGAGCAGATGCAGCCCGGGCTCCAGCGTCTTCAGCGGCGTGATCTCGTCGCTGCCGAAGATGCGCGCCGTGTACGTGCGCTCGACCAGCGCGTCGAGGTCGGGCACGTCGTCCATGAACTGGCGCAGGATCGCTTTGGCGAGCTCGACGTAACTCTTGCTGCGAAGCGCGGCCAGGTCGGCCTTGGGATAGGACTGCGGCACATACAGCCCGCCATCGGGCGCGAGGCCCTCGAGCAGGATGTCGGAGAAGCGCTGCGGCTTGCCGCCGCCGCGGGTGCTGACGTAGAGCACTACTTCGCCTGCTTCTTCTGCAGATCGTTGAACTTGCGGATCTGCTCCGGCGTCGGCTTCTTGTGCGCCAGCTGCTTCTTCTTCGCCGGCGGCGCCTTGTCCTGCGCCGTCGCGGAAAAGCTCGCCAGGGCGAGCGCCAGGACCAGCACCTTCACAGCAGCGACTCCAGCCGCAGGCGCACGATGCTGCCGAGCACGGTCGGCAGGCCCTCGATCTTGGCCATCGCCTGGTTCACGTCCCGCTCGAGCGCCCGGTGCGTGAGCATGACGATGTCGACCTGCTGCTCGCCGCCGTTTTCAAGATGAGCAGGCTCTTTCTGCACCATGGCTCCGATCGAGATGCGGTGGTCGGCGAGGAGGCGGGCGATGTCGGCCAGCACGCCCGGCTGGTCGGCGACGCGCATGCGCAGGTAGTAGGAGGTCACCACGTCGTCCATCGGCAGCACCGGCGTGTCGGAAAGCTGGTCGGGCTGGAAGGCGAGGTGCGGCACGCGGTGCTCGGGGTCGGCGGTGATGAGCCGCGTGACGTCGACCAGGTCGGCGACCACGGCGCTCGCCGTCGGCTGGCTGCCGGCGCCGGCGCCGTAGTAGAGCGTCGGCCCGACCGCGTCGCCCTTGACCAGGATGGCGTTCATCACGCCCTCGACGTTGGCGATCAGGCGGCGCGCCGGGATCAGGGTCGGGTGCACGCGCAGCTCGATGCCCCCGGCGGTCTTCTTGGTGATCCCCAGCAGCTTGATGCGGTAGCCGAGCTCCTCGGCGTACTTGATGTCCTGCTGCGTGAGCTTGCCGATGCCTTCGGTATAGGCGCGCTTGAACTGCATCGGGATGCCGAAGGCGAGCGCCGACAGGATGGTGAGCTTGTGCGCGGCGTCGATGCCCTCGATGTCGAACGTCGGGTCGGCCTCGGCGTAGCCCGCCTTCTGCGCGTCCTTCAGCGCCGCGTCGAAGGACAGGCCCTTCTCGCGCATCTCGGACAGGATGAAGTTCGACGTGCCGTTGATGATGCCGGCGATCCACTCGATGCGGTTGGCGGCCAGCCCCTCGCGCACCGCCTTGATGATCGGCACGCCGCCCGCCACCGCGGCCTCGAAGGTGACCATCACGCCCTTCTTCTGCGCGGCGGCGAAGATCTCGTTGCCATGCGTGGCGAGCAGCGCCTTGTTGGCGGTGACGACGTGCTTGCCGTTCTTGATCGCCTCGAGCTGCAGGTCCTTGGCGACGGTGTAGCCGCCGATCAGCTCGACGACGATGTCGATATCCTTCGAGCGCACCACCTCGAACGCGTCGCCGACGACCTTCGCCCGGCCGCCGGTGACCTTCTGCGCGCGGGCGGTGTCCTTGTCCGCCACCTGCGTGATCTGGATGGCGCGGCCGGCGCGGCGCTGGATCTCGTCGGCGTTCCTCTGCAGCACGTCCCAGGTGCCGCTGCCGACGGTGCCGATGCCGAGCAGCCCTACGCGGATCGGCTGCATCTCAGGCAACTTTTTCTTTTTCGGCGCGGAGCAGCCCGTCCTTGCGGAACATGTCGCGGATGCCGCGCACGGCCTGGCGCAGGCGATGCTCGTTCTCGATCAGCGCGATGCGCACGTGGTCGTCGCCGTAGTCGCCGAAGCCGATGCCCGGCGCGACCGCGATCTTCGCCTGCTCGAGCAGCCGCTTGGTGAACTCGATCGAGCCGAGCTTGGCGTAGAACTCGGGGATCTTGGCCCAGATGTACATCGAGGCCTTCGGCTTCTCCACCATCCAGCCGATGTCGTGCAGGCACTTGACCATCACGTTGCGCCGCTTCTGGTAGGTCTTCCTGACGTCCTCGACGCAGTCCTGCGGGCCCTCGAGCGCGACGATGGAGGCGACCTGGATCGGGGCGAAGCTGCCGTAGTCGTGGTAGCTCTTGATGCGCGCCAGCGCGTGCACCAGCTCCCTGTTGCCGACCATGAAGCCGATGCGCCAGCCGGCCATGTTGTAGCTCTTCGACATGGTGAAGAACTCGACCGCGATGTCGCGCGCCCCGGGCACCTGCATGATCGACGGCGCCTTGTAGTCGTCGAACACGATGTCGGCGTAGGCGAGGTCGTGGACCACGAGGATGTCGTGCTCCTTCGCAATGGCGATGACCCGCTCGAAAAAGGCGAGATCCACGCACTGCGCCGTCGGGTTCGACGGAAAGCCCAGGATCAGCATCTTCGGCTTCGGCGTCAGCTCGCGGATCGCGCGCTCAAGCTCGGCGAAGAAGTCGACGCCGGGGGTCATGCGCACCGAGCGGATGTCGGCGCCGGCGATGATCGCGCCGTAGATATGGATCGGATACGACGGATTGGGCACCAGCACCGTGTCGCCGCGCTCGAGGCAGGCGAGCATCAGGTGCGCCAGGCCTTCCTTCGAGCCGATGGTGACGATCGCCTCGGAGTCGGCGTCGAGCTCGACGCCGTAGCGGCGCTGGTACCAGCCGCAGATCGCCTTGCGCAGCCGCGGGATGCCCTTCGATACCGAGTAGCCGTGCGTGTCGGGACGGCGCGAGGCTTCCACCAGCTTGTCGACGATGTGCTGCGGCGTCGGGCCGTCGGGGTTGCCCATCGACAGGTCGATGACGTCCTCGCCGCGCCGCCGCGCCGCCATCTTCAGCTCGTTGGTGATGTTGAAGACGTACGGCGGAAGGCGCTTGATCCGTGAAAATTCACGCATTGCAGCATTATAGAATTGTTGCGTGAAACTTCACGCGAACCTCGCGGGGAACGCCAACATCGTCACCTCGTACGGCGACGACCACGTCAAGGTGAATGGCGAGCGCCGCGATACCAGCGTCATCGTCACCGCGGAGGCGGTGCGCCCCTGGAATCCGCCGAGCTTCGCCGCGCTCGCCGCCGAGGACTTCGAGCCCCTGGCCGCTCTCGGCGTGGAGATCGTGATCCTCGGCACCGGCGCGCGCCAGCGCTTTCCCCATCCCCGCCTCACCGCCTCGCTTGCGCGCGCGCGCATCGGCGTCGAGGTGATGGACACCAAGGCGGCCTGCCGCACCTACAACATCCTGGTCGCCGAAGCACGCAAGGTGGCGCTAGCCGTCGTCTTCGAGTGACCCGCGCGGCGGGTCTGTGGCTGCTGCTGGCGGTGCTGTGGTTCGGCACGCTGGGCATCCGGCCGCTCTACAAGGCCGACGAGAGCCGCTACGCCGAGATCTCGCGCGAGATGGTGGCGAGCGGCGACTGGCTGACGCCGCGCCTGAACGGCTTCAAGTACTTCGAGAAGCCGCCGCTGCAGTACTGGACCACCGCGGCCTTTTTCAGCGTTCTCGGCGAAAGCGACTGGGTGGCGCGGCTGTGGACCGCGCTCATCGGCCTCGCCGGCATCGCCCTCACCTTCCACGCCGGCAACCGGCTGTTCGGCCCGCCGACCGGCCTTTACGCCGCCGCCATACTGGCCGGCAGCCCGCTTTACGTGGTGCTCGGCCAGGTGAATACGCTCGACATGAGCGTGAGCGTGTTCCTCGCCGCCGCGATCTTCGCCTTCGCCATGGGCCGCATGCTGGGGTTCTGGCTCGCTTGCGCGGCCGCCGTCCTGAGCAAGGGCCTGATCGGCATCGTCCTGCCGCTGGCCGCGGTCGGCCTCTACATGCTCTTGCGGCGCGACTGGGCCCTCATCGGCCGCATCCGCCCGGTCGCCGGGCTGCTGCTTTTCCTCCTGGTCGCGGCGCCCTGGTTCGTGGCCGCATCGCTCGCGAACGCCGAGTTCGCGCACTTCTTCTTCATCCAGGAGCACTTCCAGCGCTTCACCACCGAGATGCACCAGCGCGCGCAGCCGGCCTGGTACTTCCTCGCGGTGCTCGCCGCCGGCATGGCGCCCTGGCTCGTGCCGCTCGGACGCAGCGTGTACCGCTGGACGCGCGAGCGCACCGGCGTGGAAACGCTGCTCTGGATCTGGGTGCTCGTCGTGCTGGCCTTTTTCTCGGCGTCGAGCTCGAAGCTCCCGCCCTACATCCTGCCGGTGTTCCCGGCGCTCGCCGTGCTCGTCGCGCGCGCCGTCACGCGTCGGGTGCTGGTCGTCCAGGCCTGGATCCTCCTGCCGGTCTGCGTCGGCGCGGGACTGGCGATCCATCGCCTCGCCGCCGCCGGGCCCTATGCCGCCTATGGCCTCTGGCTGCTGGTGGCCATGCTCGTCCTCGCCGCCTCGGCCCTGGCCGCGCTTGCGTATCGCAACGTGACGGCAAGCGTGCTGTCTCTCGCGCTGGGCGGACTGGTGGCGACGCAGATCGGGCTCGCCGGCCACGGCACGCTCGCCGAGCGCTTCAGCGCCGCCGGCACCGTCGCGCGGCTGCCTGCGCCGATCCCGCCGCAGGCCCCGGTGTTCGCCGTGGACACCTACGATCACACCATTCCCTGGGCGCTCAAGCGCACGGTGACCATGGTGCGCCACAAGGACGAGCTCGCCGTGGCGATCGGCTGGGAGCCGCGCAAGTTCATCGACAGTTTCGAGGGCTTCGCCCGCGCGTGGCAGGCGGCGCCGCAGGCGTGGGCGTTCGTCGCGCCGGGCGAGATCGAGCGCCTGCGCAGGGAGTACGGCGTCGCGCTGGTCGAGGTGGCGCGCGGCCCGACGTTCGCAATCGTGAAGAAGCCCTGACGGTATCATCGGCCGATGAGCGCCTTCCTGCCGTTCACGCGGCCCGAGATCGACGAGGCGACCATCGCCGGCGTGGCGGAAGTGCTGCGCTCGGGATGGATCACGTCCGGGCCGCAGGTAAAGGCATTCGAGGCCGCGCTGTCGGGTCTGTGCGGCGGCCGGCCGGTGCGCTGCTTCAACTCCGGCACCGCCACGCTCGAGGTCGGGCTGCGCCTCGCCGGTGTCGGCGAAGGCGACGAGGTCATCACCACGCCGCTTTCATGGGTGGCGACCGCCAACGTAGTGCTCGAAGTGCGCGGCCGGCCGGTGTTCGTCGACGTCGATCCGCGCACGCGCAACATCGATCTCGACGCGGCCGAGCGCGCCGTCACGCCAAAGACGCGCGCCATCATCCCCGTGGATCTGGCGGGGCTGCCGGTGGACCGCGATCGCCTGTATGCGCTGGCCAAGAAGCACGGCCTGCGCGTTATCGAGGACGCCGCGCAGTCCTTCGGCGCGAGCTGGCGCGGCCGCGAAATCGGCAGCTTCGGCGACTTCGTCTCGTTCAGCTTCCACGCCAACAAGAACATCACCTCGGCCGAAGGCGGGGCGCTCGTGCTGCCGGATGAATCGGCCATCCCCCTGTGCGAGCAGCTCCGCCTGCAAGGCGTGATCCGCTCGGGCGAGGACGGCATGGAGGTCGAGGTGGCCGGCGGCAAGTTCAACCTCACCGACGTCGCGGCGCGCATCGGCCTCGGCCAGCTGCCGCACCTGCAGCGCTTCACCGAGCGGCGCCGGGCACTGGCGCGCCGGTACTTCGCGCTCTTCGACAGGACCCTGGGGTGCGAGCTGCCGGTCGAGGACTTCGAGCAGTCCAACTGGCACATGTTCCAGGTGGTGCTCCCCGAGAGCATCGAGCGCGCCAAATTCATCGCGCGCATGCGCGACGCCGGCATCGGCGTCGGCGTGCACTACCCGGCGATGCACCTGTTCAAGCTCTACCGCCGCCTCGGCTGGCGCCAGGGCCAGTTCCCGCACGCCGAGCGCATCAGCCGCTCCATCGCCACCCTGCCGCTCTTCCCGGCCATGGCAGACTCGGACGTCGACCGCGTCTGCGATGCCGCGAAGCAGGTACTCAGCCAATAAATGGTGACTGTCACCCATTAATGAACCTCTCGGTCGTCATTCCGGTTTACAACGAGGAGGCGGGACTGGAGGCGCTGTTCGCGCGCCTTTATCCGGCGCTCGACAAGCTGGGCGTCGCGTACGAGATCATCTTCGTCAACGACGGCAGCCGCGACCGCTCGGCGGCCATCCTGCGCGAGCAGTTCCAGCGCCGGCCCGACGTCACGCGAGTGGTGCTGCTTAACGGCAACTTCGGGCAGCACATGGCGATCATGGCGGGTTTCGAGCGCTGCCGCGGCGAGCGCGTCGTGACGCTGGACGCCGACCTGCAGAATCCGCCGGAAGAGATCCAGCACCTGCTGGCAGCGATGGACGCCGGCCACGACTATGTCGGCGGGGTGCGCCGCAACCGGCAGGACCCCTGGCTGCGGCGCGTGCTGTCGCGCGCCATGAACCGGGTGCGCGAGCGCATCACGCGTATCCACATGACCGACCAGGGCTGCATGCTGCGCGCCTACAGCCGCGACATCGCGCAGGCGATCAGCGAGTGCCGAGAGGTGAGCACCTTCATCCCGGCCCTGGCCTACACGTTCGCCAAGTCGCCGGCCGAGGTCGACGTGGCGCACGAGGAGCGCGCGGCCGGAGAATCGAAGTACTCGTATTACCGGCTGCTGCGGCTCAACTTCGACCTGGTGACCGGCTTCTCGCTGGTGCCGCTGCAGCTGTTCTCGCTCTTCGGCATCGGCGTCGCGGTGTTCTCGGTGCTGTTCTACTTCCTGGTCATGATCCGGCGGCTCGTGTCGGGCGCGCCGCTCGACGCGCTGGGCACGTTCTGGGATCGCGACATCCTGCAGTTCTTCCTCACCGGCATCGTGCTCTTCGGCCTCGGGCTGGTGGGCGAGTATGTCGGCCGCATCTACCAGCAGGTGCGCCACCGCCCGCGCTACCTCGTGCAGGCGGTGCTCGAAAAACCGGATTCGTGGCAGGCAAAAGAGCGGTCGTCTTCGGCTACGGGGACATAGGCGTCCGCGGCCTCGCCACGCTCCTCGAGTCCGGGCTCGAGGTGCCCCTCGTCGTCACCCACCAGGACGACCCGAACGAGACGCGCTGGTACGCGAGCCTGTTCGACTTCGCCCGGGAGCGCGGCCTGCGGGTGCTCGCCGATCCGCCGGCGGACGCGCTCGAGCGCGAGGTGGCGCAGGCGAAGCCCGATCTCGTCTTCTCCTTCTACTACCGCAGCATGCTGCCGATGGCGCTGCTGCGGCCGGCGCGCCTGGGGGCGTTCAACCTGCACGGGTCGCTGCTGCCGAAGTATCGCGGCCGCGCGCCGCTCAACTGGGCCATCCTCAAGGGCGAGCGCGAGACCGGCGTGACGCTGCACGAGATGGTCGAGAAGCCCGATGCCGGCCGCATCGTCGACCAGCAGGCGGTGCCGATCGGTCCGGACGACACCGCCGTGGAGGTCTTTCACCGCATGACGGCCGCGGCCGGCGCGGTCCTGGCGCGAAACCTTCCCGCGCTCGTGAGCGGCAGCGTGCAGTTCAGGCCGAATGACCTGGCGCGCGGCAGCTACTACGGCCGGCGCCGGCCCGAGGACGGGCGCATCGACTGGACGCGCAGTGCGCAGGAGATCCACGACCTGGTGCGCGCGGTCGCGCCGCCGTTTCCGGGCGCATTCTGCGAGCGCCTGTTCGTCCACAGGACGAAGATGGACGACCGGACGGCGCCGGGCCGCGAACCTGGGCCGTATAAAGAGCACGGCGAATGGTTCGCGGTGTGCGGCGATGGTAAAGTCCTGCGCCTCGTCGAAGTCCGCGAAAGAACATGAAGCGAATCCTCATTCTTGGCGTCAACGGCTTCATCGGCCACCACCTGTCCAAGCGCATCCTCGCCGACACGGACTGGGACGTGTACGGCATGGACATGCAGGCCGACCGCATCGAAGACGTGATGAACGAGCCGCGCTTCCACTTCTTCGAGGGCGACATCACCATCAACCGCGAGTGGATCGAGTACCACATCCGCAAGTGCGACACGGTGCTGCCGCTGGTCGCCATAGCAACCCCGGCCACGTATGTGAAGGAGCCGCTGCGCGTATTCGAGCTCGACTTCGAGGCCAACCTGCCGATCGTGCGCGCCTGCGTGCGGCACCGGAAGCGGCTGGTGTTCCCGTCGACCTCCGAGGTCTACGGCATGTCGCCCGACCGCCAGTTCGACCCCGACGCCTCGCCGCTGGTCTACGGCCCGATCAGCAAGCAGCGTTGGATCTACGCCTGCTCGAAGCAGCTCATGGACCGCGTGATCTGGGCCTACGGCGAGAAGGAAGGGCTGGACTTCACGCTGTTTCGCCCCTTCAACTGGATCGGCGCGGGCCTCGACTCGCTCGCCACGGCGAAGGAAGGCAGCTCGCGCGTGGTCACGCAGTTCTTCGGCCACATCGTGCGCGGCGAGAAGATCCACCTCGTCGACGGCGGCCGCCAGAAGCGCGCCTTCACCTACATCGACGACGGCATCGATGCGCTGATGGCGATCATCGCCAACCGCGGCGGTGTCGCCTCGCGCAACATCTACAACATCGGCAATCCGCGGAACAACATCTCGGTGAGGGAGCTCGCCGAGACGATGGTCGAGCTCGCGCACGACTACCCGGAGTACGAGGCGGCGGCGAAGAAGGTGCGCATCGTCAAGACCACCGCCGACCGCTACTACGGGCGCGGCTACCAGGACGTGCAGAACCGGGTGCCGAAGATCGACAACACGATGCGCGACCTGAAGTGGCGCCCGCGCGTGAAGATGCGCGACGCCCTGAAGCGCATCTACGACGCTTACCGCACCGACGTCGCCGAAGCCAAGCATCTGGTGAAGTGAAGCTCGGCATCAAGATCGACGTGGACACCTTCCGCGGCACGCGCGAAGGCGTGCCCCGCCTCATCGAGCTGCTGAAGAAGCACGCCGCCGGCGCCACCTTCCTCTTCAGCCTCGGCCCCGACCACACGGGGCGCGCGCTGCGGCGGGCGTTCCGCCCCGGCTTTTTCGCGAAGGTGAGCCGCACCTCGGTGGTGGAGCACTACGGCGTCAAAACGCTGCTGTACGGGACGCTGCTGCCCGGTCCGGACATCGGCCGGCGCTGCCGCGACATCCTGAGGAAGACGCGCGACGCGGGCTTCGAGGTCGGCGTGCACTGCTGGGACCACGTGCGCTGGCAGGACTTCGTCGCGCACAAGGACGCGCGCTGGACCGAGGGCGAGATGCAGCGCGCCATCACGCGCTTCCGCGAGGTGTTCGGCGAAGCGCCGCGCACCTGGGGTGCCGCGGGCTGGCAGACCAACGCGCACGCGGCACGCCTCGAGGAGCGCTTCGACTACGCCTCCGACACGCGCGGCACGCATCCGTTCCAGCCGGTGTGGAACGGCGCCGACCTCGGCTGCCCCCAGGTGCCGACCACGCTGCCGACGCTCGACGAAGTGATCGGCCTCACTCCCGACCCGGTCGCGCGTCTGCTCTCGCTCACCGGCAAGGGCGACCAGGTATTCACCGCGCACGCCGAGCTCGAAGGCGGAAAGCTCGCGCCCGAGTTCGAAAGACTGCTGGCCGGCTGGAGGAAGCAGGGCTACGAGCTCGTCCCGACACGCGATATGCCCCGTGAGAGGCTGCCGCGCCACGAGGTGGTGTTCGGCGAGGTGCCCGGCCGCTCGGGCACGCTCGCGCTGCAAGGAAAGGAAGTGACATGACCACGCTCTTCCCGGGTTTCGAGCGCCGCCGCATCCGCACCAGCGGCGCAGCCATCAACCTCGTCGTAGGCGGCGAAGGCCCGCCGGTGCTGCTGCTGCACGGCTACCCGCAGACGCACGCCATGTGGCACAAGGTGGCGCCGGTCCTCGCGCGCAACTACACGGTGGTATGCGCGGACCTGCGCGGCTACGGCGATTCGTCGAAGCCGAAAGGCGTGCCCGGCCACGCCAACTACTCGAAGCGCGCCATGGCGCTCGACATGGCCGAAGTGATGGAGTCGCTCGGCTTCCTCGGCTTCCACGTCGTCGGCCACGACCGCGGCGGGCGCGTGGCGCATCGCCTGGCGCGCGACTTCGGCAGGCGGGTGCGCTCGCTCACGGTGCTGGACATCTCGCCGACGCTGAAGATGTACCAGAACACGACCCGGCAGTTCGCCACCGCCTACTGGCACTGGTTCTTCCTCATCCAGGAGGCGCCGCTGCCGGAGCGCATGCTGCAGGGGCACGCGCCCTGGTACATCCTGCGCCGGCTGGGCCGCGGGCCCTCCGGCGTCAAGCACTTCAGCAAGGAGGCGATCATGGAATACACGCGCGTGTTCCGCGATCCGCGCACCATTCACGCCACGTGCGAGGACTACCGCGCCGCCGCGACCATCGACCTCGTGCACGACAAGCAGGACGCGCGCAGGAAGATCCGCATGCCGGTGCTGGCGCTGTGGGGCAAGCACGGCGTGATCCAGGCGCTGTTCGACTGCCTCGCCGACTGGCGCGAGGTCGCCGAGGACGTGCGCGGCAAGGCGTTGAACTGCGGCCACTTCATTCCGGAGGAAAAGCCGAGGGATCTCTTGCTCGAGCTACGGCGCTTTCTCGACGTACGCCGGTAGCGTGAGCGTGAACCGCGCGCCCTTGCCGGTGGCCGAGGCCGCGGTCAGGTCGCCGCCGTGGATGCGCGCGATCTGTTTCGCCAGGTAAAGGCCCAGGCCCAGGCCCTCCGCCCGGCCGGTCTGGAAAGGCTCGAACAGGCGCGCGATCTGGTCGGCCGGGATGCCGGGGCCCTCGTCGATCACCTCGACTACCGCCGTGCGCGGCGGCGCCTCCCGGCGGCGCACGAAGATGTTGATGGCGCCGGTGACGGGCGACTTCTGGATGGCGTTGGCGATGACGTTCTCCAGGCACTGGCGCAGCCGCGCCGGGTCGCCGGAGGCGACGATGTTGTCGCCCTGCTGGATGGTCAGCTTGATCGCATGCTGCGCCGACTCGAAGGTGCTGACGACCTCGCGCACCAGCCCCGAGACCTCGATCAGCTGCGGCTGGATGTGGAACATGCCCTGCTCGATGCGCGAGACGTCGAGGATGTCGCTGATCAGCTCGCCCAGGCGGTCGACCGAGCGCGCGAGCAGGCCGATGTCGCGCAGCTCGTCCTCGCGCCGCTCCTGCTCCGCGCGCATGCGCAGCACGTTGATGCGCATGTTGATCGGCGCGATGTAGTTGCGCAGGTCGTGCGCCAGCACGGTGATCAGCTCCTCCGCGCCGGCGCGGCGCCCCTGCTCGGCGGCGTTGCGCGCGATCTCGGCGGCGAGCTCGGCGCGGTGCGCGACCAGCCCGATCCACGGCGCCACGGTCTCCATGAAGCGCGCGTCTTCCTCGCTGAAGAACTCGTGCCGCAGCGAGGCCACCATGATCATGCCGCGGCACTCGCCGCCCACGACCAGCGGCACGCCGAGCTTCGACCTGATCTTCAGCGCATCGCGGATGCCCGGCAGCTCCTGCATGTCCTGGTCGACGCGGCCGTTGAGGTAGGTCTCGCCGGTCTTGAAGACGTGCACCACCCGGCCGCCGTTGGAGATCTGCAGCACGTCGAGGCCGAGCTGGCGCTGCAGCTGCGACAGCGGCTGCGTGCTGGAGCCGACGGCGACGAGCGAGTCGCGCCCCGGGTCGTAAAGGAAAGCGTCGACCTTGTCGGCGCCCGACAGGCGCGCGATGAGGTCCGCGGCGTGCGACAGGGTCGCCTTCAGGTCGCCGGCCGGCAGGCGCAGCAGTTCCTCGAGGACATCGAGGAGTTTCTGCGAAAGGCCGGAAACAGCGCGGTCCATCCCGGCGATTGGGCAAGCGGCATGCCGCGAAAGTTCTGCCCCTGCCCTCAAAAGCCTTTTTGTTTCAGTCGTCTAACATTGTTCTTGCAGCGGCAATAAAAAACGTGTTTACTGAAAGCGTTAGAGCACGTTGCTAAGAAGGGTAATTAAAACCTCTGGAAACGCTCGGCAAGCCGGTCGCGGACTCGAGTCTTCACAGCACCGGCGGCAGCACGCTTCGACTCTCCGGCCAGCGCGGCACCCGCCTGGTCCTCTGCCTCTACCCACTCTTTTCGAGCTCCTGTCCGCCGCCGTCGTCGCGGGCAGGATCATGTGCGGGAACCACGCCCAGGAGGTTGAACTTTGCTAAAGCCCTATGATGTCGAGCCGTCCGCCTCTGAGTCGTATGCTTCAGTAGAGATGCCGAAGTCCCCCCGCCCGCCGCGCAAACCCAAGGTCAAGAAGCTGTTCGTGCTGGACACCAACGTCCTGATGCACGACCCGACGAGCCTGTTCCGCTTCGACGACAACGACCTGTACCTGCCGATCGCGACGCTCGAGGAGCTCGACGCGCACAAGCGCGGCCTGTCGGACGTCTCGCGCAACGCGCGCCAGGCGAGCCGCTTCCTCGACGAGATCATCTCCACCACGGTGGAGGACATCAAGGCCGGCCTCGCGCTGAAGACCAAGGACGGCCAGAGCGCGCGCGGGCGCCTGTTCCTGCAGACCGAGGCGATGAACGGCCAGCTGCCGACCACGCTCGCCTCGGGCAAGACCGACAACCAGATCCTCGGCGTGGTGCGCTCGCTGCAGGAAAAGCACGCCGAGCGCCAGGTGGTGCTGGTGTCGAAGGACATCAACATGCGCATCAAGGCGCGCGCCCTGGGGCTCGCCGCCGAGGATTACACCAACGACAAGGTGCTCGAGGACGCGGACCTGCTGTACCCGGGCGTGCGCCGGCTGCCGAAGGACTTCTGGGACACGCACGGCCGCGACGTCGAGTCGTGGAAGAAGGAGGGCCATACCTACTACCGGGTGCGCGGGCCGCTCGTGTCCAAGCTGCACCTGAACGAGTTCGTCTACGACGAGACCGGCGACAAGCCGCTCTACGCGCTCGTCAAGGAGACCTCGGGCCGCACCGCGGTGCTCGAGACGCTGCGCGACTACACGCACACCAAGAACGCGGTGTGGGGCATTCAGGCGAGGAACCGCGAGCAGAACTTCGCGCTCAACCTGCTGATGAACCCGCAGGTCGACTTCATCACGCTGCTCGGCCAGGCGGGCACCGGCAAGACGCTGCTCGCGCTCGCCGCCGGCCTCACCCAGGTGCTCGACGAC
>DASSPL010000227.1:0-2548 GCA_035699685.1 Burkholderiales bacterium
AGGCCGCCCAGCGGGATCAGCTTCGCGCCGGGCACGTGGCCGAGCGGGCCGTTGAACTCGTCGGGCTCGCGCACGTCGACGATCTGCACGTCGCGCAGGTGCTCCTCGAGCCAGTGCGGCTGCACTTCCCAGATGCCGCCGAAGGTGTAGGTGAGCGGCGCCCACTTAGGTTCCATGAGCGGATCCAGCGTCGTCATCTTCTCGGGGCGGCCGCACTTCAGGTTGGCCGGCACGGCGACGTCCATCTGCTTGGGATGCGGCAGGCCGAGGTTGGTCATGTAGCCGACGAAGTCGTTCTCGCCGATCGACTCGGCGAGGCGCGGGTTGAAGAGCTTCTCCTCGCCGACGCTGGTGACGGTGAGGCCGCGGTAGTCGTGGCCGGGCTAGATCAGGCAGTCGTCGGGCAGCGAGAAGATCTGCTCGCGCACCGAGCGGTACAGCAGGCGCGCGTCGCCCTGCTGGAAGTCGGTGCGGCCGCAGCCGCGGATGAAGAGCGCGTCGCCGGTGAACGCCATCGTGCGGTCGTCGAGCACGTAGGTCATGCAGCCGCTGGTGTGGCCCATGGTCGGGCGGGCCTGCAGGTGGCGCTTGCCGAACTCGATCGTGTCGGAGGGCTTCAGGTACACGTCGGCGCCCTCGGCGCCGCTCGCCGCCGAGATGGCGATGCGGCTGCCGAGCTTCTGCCTGAGGAGCGACGCGGCGGTGACATGGTCGGCATGCACGTGCGTCTCGAGCGTGAACTTGAGCCTGAGTCCCAGCTCCTCGATCAGCGCGGCGTCGCGCCGCGCCTGCTCGAACACCGGGTCGATGAGGACCGCCTCGCGGCCGTCGGCCAGGAGGTAGGTGTACGTCGAGGACTGCGGATCGAACAGTTGACGAAAAATCATCACGGCAGGCGGAAGACCATTCGCGTCAATGTACCGATTTGCTAGAATCGGCGCACCTCGGTCGGGTGCTTAGCTCAGCGGTAGAGCACTTCCTTCACACGGAAGGGGCCACAGGTTCGATCCCTGTAGCACCCACCACCTTCCCCTCGGTTTCCACCGCGGTATCCAGCGGCGCCTGCAGCGCAAGGTCGGCATACGTGGTGGGCGTGCCGCAGCCCGCGCAGGTCACCTCCGACAGCACGCTGAACCGCGCCGCATCCGCCAGGCGCCAGTCGTCGCATCCGCACGCCATGCACCGGGCCGTGAGCTTGCCGACGTAGAGCTTCATGGCGGTCTACGAGGCGCTCGAGTTGTCGCGCGGCGGGCGGCCCTTGGCGCGGCAATACTCGGTCAGGAGCTCCGCCTCGCGCGAGGCCGGGTCGGGGCAGACTTCCCAGCTGTAATGCGTCGCGCGGGTCTTCTCGAGGTGCTCGAGCAGGCGCGCGCGGATGGTGCTGGCGCGCCCGTAGTACACCACCTCGTCGCCGTCCCACAGCGCGTAGACGCCGGGCTCGTCCGGCGCGCCCTGCAGCACGATGCGCGTGAGCTTGTAGCGCTGGGCGGGCTGCGGCGCGCCGCGCAGCCAGCGCAGCGCCGAGGCCTCGTCGCGGAAGGCGCGCACGTTCATGCTCTGCTGGCGCGCGCACACCTCGATGTACTCGTGCGCGGCGTTCAGCTCGGCCGTGTCGCCGACCAGCGCGACCTGGCACTTCGGCGTGACCAGGTCGTTGACGTAGGTGGCGATGCCGTAGTCCTCGGGCTTGAACACCGGCCGCGAGGCGCGGATCGACATCAGGATCTTCGGGCACTTGTGCTCGCCGCAGGCGGCGTGCACGGCGACGAGGAATTCGCGCATCTGGCTGCCGGTCTCGCGCCCCTGCAGGGAGGCGAGCAGGTGGTCGTCACGCGCTTCGATGCTGAATCGCACGGGTCAGCTCCGCTCGAGAAGGTTCCTCAGCCATTCCTGCGCCTCCGACTCGCCGGCGCGCAGGTTCATGCAACGGTCGCGCAGATTGCGCAGCACGTGCTCGACCATGCCGCCGCGGTGCTCGGGCGCGAGCCCGTCGAGCGCGCGGCCGAAGGCGTGGGCGAAGTGGGTCTTCTCGATCACGCCGTGCTCGTGCAGCGTCTCGATCAGCACGATGTTGGCCGCGGCCAGGCCGGCCAGCGTCTCGACGAAGGTGCGCGGGTCGCTCACGGGCCCTGGTCCGCCTGCTGCGGCAGGCTGCTGGCGAGGCTCGACAGCAGCACGTCGATGTTGACCGGCTTCGCCACGTAGTCGGTGGCGCCCGCCTCGAGGCACTTGTCGCGGTCGCCGATCATCGCCTTGGCCGTCACGGCGATGATCGGCAGCGTGCGATAGCCGTCGAGCTGGCGGATGATGCGCATCGTGTCGAGGCCGTCGAGCCCCGGCATCATGATGTCCATCAGCACCACGTCGATGCCCGGCGTGCGCTTCAGCATCTCGATGCCTTCCTTGCCGCTCTCGGCGTGCAGCACGTTCATCTGGTGCTGCTCGAGCGCGCTGGTCAGCGCGAACACGTTGCGGATGTCGTCGTCGACCACCAGCACCTGCTTGCCGGCGAGCTGCGCCGCGCAGGCATCGCTCGCGGCCTTCTGCG
>DASSPL010000228.1:0-5329 GCA_035699685.1 Burkholderiales bacterium
AGCGCGGGCGCGGCGATCACCGCGCAGATGATGTACGACGCGGTCACCGGCACGGCGAGACCGACGATCCAGACAATCAGCGCCGTGTAGATCGCCGTGAGCAACAGGGAATTTCCGGCATAGGCGAGGACGATGGAGCTGAACTTGAGTCCCAGTCCAGTGAGCGTGACCACGCCGACGATGATGCCGGCGCCGGCGCAGGTGGCGGCGACGTTGAGGACGGACATCGAGCCGCCCTTCAGCGCCTGCATCAGCCCGGAGTCGCGCAGGCTGCGCAGCACCGGCGCGCGTCCGGTGAAGACATCGTACGGGATCAGCGAGGTGTCGCGCCGCAGGAAGCTGGTGGCGAGCGCCACCACCGTCGCCCAGAACACCGACAGCTCGGGCGAGAAGCCGAGCAGCATGAAAGCGATGATCGAGACCAGCGACAGGAAGTGGAACCAGTAGCGCTTCGCCAGGCTCCACGCGCTCTCCACGCGCTCGAAGGTCACGTTCTTCATGCCGAACTTGCGCACGTCGATCTCGACCATCAGGAAGAGCGTCAGGTAGAACAGGCACGTCGGGATGGTGGCCATCAGCACGACGTCGAGGTACGAGATCTTGAGGAACTCGGCGATGATGAACGCCGCCGCGCCGAGCACCGGCGGCGAGATGATGGCGCCGAGGCCGCCGGCGGAAAGCAGGCCGCCGGCTTCCTCCCTGCTGTAACCCACCTTGGCGAGCATCGGCGCGGCCACCGCGCCGAGCGTCACGGTGGTCGCCACGCCGGAGCCCGACGGGCCGCCGAGCAGGAATGAAGCGAGCGTCACCGTGCGGCCGGCGCCGGTGGGCTTGCCGCCCATGGCCGAGAACGAGAAGTCGATGAAGAACTTGCCGGCGCCGGAGAACTGCAGGAAGGCGCCGTAGATCGTGAACAGGATGATCAGGCTCGACGAGACGAGGATCGCCGTGCCGTAGATGCCTTCCAGCGTCATGTACATGTGGCCGACGAGGCGCGGCACCTCGTAGCCCTTGTGCGTCCACGGCGCCGGCAGGTACGGCCCGAAGAACGCGTAGGCGAGGAAGCAGCCGGTGATCACCGGCAGGATCCAGCCGGTGGTGCGCCGCATGGCTTCCAGCACGAGCAGGACCAGCAGCACGCCGAAGGCGATGTCCCAGTCGTTCGGCAGGATCGAGCGGTCGAAGAAGTCGTCGCCGCCGGCGATGAGGTAGACCGCGGTGGCGATGCCCGCCGCCGCGAGCGTCCAGTCCCACCACATCACGCGGTGCCGGAAGCGCCGCGCCACCGGGAAGACGAGGAAGGTGAGGAACAGCACGAAGGCGACGTGCGTCGCGCGCAGGTGCTCCGGCCGCACGATGGCGTACGCGGTGTAGAGGTGGAAGAGCGACATCACCACCGCCACGGTGGCGACGAGCGCGGCGAGCCAGCCGACGTGCTTGTTGTGCACGCCTTCTTCGCGCTCGATCATCTCCTCGGCGCGCGCCAGGGCCTCCTGGCTCACCTCGGCGGCGGGCTGGTGGAGGCGAAGCGTCTCGTCGCTCATAAAGAAAAAGCCCCGGCTGGCGGGGCTTTCTCGAGTGTGCGCACCCGGCTAGTCGACCTTGACGCCCTTCTCTTTGAAGTAGCGCACCGCGCCCGGATGCCAGGGAATGCCCCCGGCCGCCGCGGTCTTCTGGTTCTCCAGCTTGAAGTTCTCCGCTTCCTTGTGTACGCGGATCAGCTCGTCGCGCTTCTCGAACACGGTCTTGACGATGTTGTAGGCGGTCTTCTCGTCCATGTTCTGGTGCGCGACCAGCAGGTTCATCACCGTCGCCTGCCGGTTGTCGGCCGCCATGCCGTTGTACGTCTCCTTCGGGATGCGGTCCTCGACGTAGAGGTTGCCGTACTTCTGGTTCATCTTTCCAACCAGGTCGGCGTGGTCGATCATCTTGATCTTCACCCCCGGCGAGTGGGCGAGGTCGCTCACCGCCGCCGTCGGCAGGCCGCCGACCCAGAAGAACGCGTCGATCTTGCGGTCCTTCAGCGCGTTGGCCGACTCGGCGACGCCGAGGCGCTCGCGCTTCATGTCCTTGTCCTTGTCGAGCCCGGCCGCCTCGATGACGCGGAATGCCATCACCTCGGTGGCGCTGCCGCCGGAGCCGGTGGAGACGCGCTTGCCCTTCAGGTCGGACATCTTGTTGACGCCGGTGCCTTCGATGCTGACGACGTGCATGCGGTTCGGATACATGACCATCAGCGTGCGCACCGGCACGGGCTTGCCGGTGAACTTGTCCTGGCCCTTGTAGGCGTCGAGGCCGGCGTCGACCATCGTCATCGCGAGGTACGGCTTGCCGGTGCCGATCAGCTGCAGGTTGGCCACCGAGCCGCCGGTCACCTCGGCGGTGGCCTGCATGCCCTGCACATACTTGGACAGCACCGCCGCCATGCCGCCGCCCAGTGGGTAGTACACGCCGCCGGTGCCGCCGGTGGCGATGGAGATGTTCTGCGCATGCGCGGCTGCCGAGAAAGCGAGCAGCGCGAGCGCGCGGATGACGAGCTTCATTCGATCCTCCTCTAGTTGCCGGGGATTCTAACGCCAAGTCTGGCGAGCGCGGCCGCCCGCCGCCCGCGCGATTTCTGCCCTACGCGGGAATAGAGGCTGCCGCCGTGGCTGTCCATCGCGACGAGCAGGGGCCCGAACCCCTTCACGCGGAACTTCCACAGCGACTCCGGGTTGAGGTCGTCGAGGTCGACGTCCTCGATGGCCTCGATCCACGTCGTCTCGAGGGCCGCGGTGCCGCCGATGATGGCCAGGTACGCGCCGCCGAATTCCTTGAAGGCATCGAGCGAATCAACGCGCAACCCGCCCTTGCCGATGACAAGGCGCACGCCGTTCTGCTGCATCAGCGGCCGCGTGAAGCGCTCCATGCGGTCGCTGGTCGTCGTGCCGATGCAGACCGGCTCGTAGCCCGTCGGGTGCTGCTTGCTCTTTTCGACCTTGCGGACGTTCGGAGCGGTGTGGATCACGGCATGACCGGCGAGGTCGAAGCGCGTCGTGCGCCCGCGGTCGAACATGTGGATCTGGGTGGCGTCGCGGATGCCGTAAAGCGTACCGTTCAGCGTGACGGTGTCCTCGACACGCAGGCTGCGCGCCTGCGCCTCGGTGATCGGCATGGTGAAGTCGTGGTGGGCCATGTCAGCCGCCCAAGAGCGCCTTCTTCAGGTCGTCCTGCACCGGCTTGTCGCCGATCCAGATGCGCAGCAGCGCGCGGTAGAAGTCTTCGCCGGCGATCGGCTTGCCGGTGGGCTTGCCGTTTACCATGAGGCGGGTACCGGAGCCGGTCCAGTCGAGGGCGAGGCTCATGCCCTTCTTCGCCTCCTTCACCTCGCCCATGATGTCGGCGAGCTCCTTGACGCGCGGCTCCATCGCGCGGAACTCGGCTTCCGACAGGTTGGCGCGCAGCCCGTCGACCAGAGCCTCGGTGAACTGGTCGGCGCCGACGTCGCGCATCATGTGGATGGCCGCGCGTTTCGGGCCCGCGGCCTGCAGCACGGCGGCGCTATCGCCCTTCTTCTCCGGCAGGTAGAGGCCGATGACGTACACGTTGAAGAACAGCCGCTTGCGCAGCCCCGCGCCGTTCAGCACCAGGTCGCGCGACTCGACCTGCGTCCGGTCGTCGAGCTTCACGCCCGCCACTTCGGCTGCCTGGGCGCTGCAGGCGAGCGATAGAGCGAGAAGCAGGGTGATTCCTCTCATAGGTCCACTCCCAGGAGGGCGCGCTTGAGGTCGGACTGCGCCGGCTGCTCGCCGAGCCAGATGCGCAGCAGCGCGCGGTAGAAGTCCTCGCCCGGCATGGGCGCGCCCTGCGCCATGCCGTCGACGAAAAGGGTGGTGGCGCCGGTCGAGGGCGCGTAGTCGAGCACGATCTGCATGCCCTTCTTCGCCTCGCCCACGGCGCGGATCTTCGCGAACAGCGCCTCGATCTGCGGCCGGATGCGCTTGAGACCGGCATCGTCGTGGTTGGCATCGAGGCCGGCCTGGATCGACTCGCAGAACTGCTGGGCCGTGGCGTCGCGCAACATGACCAGCACGATACGCTTCGCGCCGCTTCCTTCGATCGCGCGCTGCGCGTCCGACACCCGCTGCGGCAGGTAGAGGCCGGCTACATAGACGCTGAAGAACATGCGGGTGCGAAGCGCCATGCCGTTCAGCTGCAGCGCCTGCCCGTCGACGTGCACCCTGTCCTGCAGCCTTACGCCTTCCAGCTCGGCCGCCTGGACGCCGAACGCGAGGAAAAGGAGCGCGGCGCCCCTAAAACCCATACTCGATGCCGCCCGGGCGCAGCGTGGCGCGTGCGCGGCGCGCGGAGTGGCATTGCATGTTCACCGCGACCGGGTTCATCGTGATGTGCGTCGCGGCGGTCTCGACGTGCACCGCGAACGAGGTCGAGTCGCCGCCGAGGCCCTGCGGCCCGACACCGAGCAGGTTGACCGCCTCGCCGAGCTCGCGCTCGAGCTTCGCGCCTTCCGGGTCTTCGCACTGCGAGCCGAGCGGCCTCGTCGCGGCCACCTTGGCGAGGTGCATGCAAAGGTCGGCGGTGCCGCCGATGCCGACGCCCACGATGGTCGGCGGGCAGGTCTTGCCGCCGGCGTCGAGCACGCAGTCGACGACGAAGGTCTTCACCGCGTCGACGCCCTCGGCCGGCACCGCCATGCGCAGCCAGGAGTTGTTCTCCGAGCCCGAGCCCTTCGGCACCATCTCGATCACCAGCGCCTCGTCCGCCGTGAAGTCGACGTTGATCACGGGGACGCCGCGACCGCAGGAGGTGTGCTCGTTCTTGCGCGTGAGCGGGTGGACCACCGAGGAGCGCAGAGGGTGCTCGCGCGTGGCGCGCTCGCAGCCCTTGCGGATCGCCTCCTTCAGCGCCATGCCGTCGATCTCGACGCCGCGGCCGATCCACACGTTGTAGATCGGGATGCCGGTGTCCTGGCACAGCAGGTTGTTCGTGTCCTCGGCGACCGTGATGTTGCGGATCATGGTGCCGAGCATGCGCTGCGCGCCGGCGTCGGTCTCGCGCTCGGCGAGGCGCGCGAAGCCCTGCTTGATGTCGGGCGGCAGCTCCTTCAGCGCGCGGATGTAGAGCTCCTTCGCCGCCTCCTCGACCTGTCTGGGATCGACTCTCACTTCACCGAGATCTTGCGCTCCCGCACGACGCGTGCCCAGAGCTCGCTCTCCTCCTTCATCGCCTTGCCCATCTCCTCGGGGGTGTTGCCGACCGGCGCGAGGCCCTGCACGTACAGCCGGCCGCGCAGGTCGCTCGCCTCGAGCGCCTTCTTCGTGTCCTGGTA
>DASSPL010000229.1:0-19990 GCA_035699685.1 Burkholderiales bacterium
GCGAGGAGGTGGCCGCCGAGGTGATCGACGGGCCGCAGAGCGTGGTGTGGGACGAGGCGGAGAACCGCCTGCACACGCAGAAGGCGCTGCTCGAGTTCCTGGTGCTCGGCAGGCTGAAGGGATGATCGAGTTCGTCAGCGCGACGCGCCTGACAAAAGAGGAGTTCTGGGAGAAATCGGCGCTCGGGCGCTCGCTCGCGCGCATCGACCCGCCGGACCACGAGCGCTGGGTGGCGCGCATCGCCTACGGCAACCGCCGCGGCCTGCCGGCCGTGTTCAACGAGCGCATCGCCGCCGCGGCGGCGGACAACATCCTCGTCTTCCTGCACGACGACCTGTGGATCGACGATCTCTTCGTCTGCGACCATCTGGAGGAGGCGCTGCACGAGTTCCATGTCGTCGGCATCACCGGCAATGCGCGCCGCGCCGCCTTCCAGCCGGGATGGGCTTACGTGGTGACCGACAACGTCGTCGACTGGGACGAGCCGGCCAACCTGCGCGGCGCCATCGCGCACGGCGCCGAGCCCTTCGGCAAGATCAGGCGCTACGGCCCGACGTACGAGGAATGCGAGCTCCTCGACGGCGTGTTCATCGCGGTGCGCGCCGCCACGCTGGCCGAGACCGGCCTGCGCTTCGACCCGCGCTTCAATTTCCACTTCTACGACCTGGATTTCTGCCGCGCGGCGCGCGAGAAAGGGCTGCGCCTGGGCTGCTGGCCGATCGCGCTCACCCACCAGAGCCCCGGCGGCTACGGCGACCCGGTCTGGCAGGCGGGCTACGACGCCTACATCGCCAAGTGGAAGAGCTAGGGTGTTCGGCGTAGCGGACTACTGGGCCTTCGTCGTCGCGGTGATCGTTTTTCTGGCGATTCCCGGGGTCGGCAACCTGGCGATCATCACGTCCACCACCAAGGGGCGGATCGCCGGCGGCCTGGCGGCGACGCTCGGCGTCATCGTCGGCGACCAGGTGCTGATGTGGCTCGCCGTCGCGGGCGTCGCCGCGGTGCTGACCGCCAACCCGGCCCTTTTCGGCGTCGTGCAGTACGCCGGCGCGATCTACCTCGCTTGGCTCGGCATCCGCATGGTGCTGGCGAAGCCCGGCGACGCGCCGGTGCTGGACATGAAGCCGCGCCGTTTCTTCCAGCAGGCGATGCTGATCACGCTCCTCAACCCGAAGGCCATCGTGTTCTACATGGCGTTCTTCCCACTGTTCGTCGACCCGGCCCGCCACCAGGGCCTGGCGACCTTCGGCGTGATGGCGCTGACCATCGCCGTGCTGACCTTCCTCTATTGCGTGGTGGTGATCGGCATCACGCACTTCGCCGCCGACCGCATGCGCGCCAGCCCACGCGTCGCGGTCTGGCTGAACCGCATCGCCGGCACCATGCTCGTCGGCTTCGGCGCCAAGCTCGCGCTGGGTAAATAGCTACTTCACCGAGCGTCGGAATTTCGTGCCGCGAATATCCAGCTCCTCCGCGCCGGCGAACGTTGCCGTGATGCGCTCGTCTCCCACCGCCAGGGTGACGCGGCTGCCGCTCGCGGAGTACGTGCCGCTGTTGCCGGGATCGGCGCGCCGCGCGCGTTCGTAATCGAAGCGGGCCGGATTGCCGCCGGGCACCTCGGGCAGGCCATGGCCGCGGTACACCTTCCCGTCCGGCGAGAGGAGGTAGAACTCCGTGCTCGTCGTCCACTCGCTACCCCCGGTCGCGCGGAAGACCATGCGGCGCACGGTGGCGAGGTACAGGCCGCTCACGCCCTGGGACGGCCGTGCCGCGGAGGCGGCGGGCGGCGTCGTGTCGCCGACGCGCAGGCTCGCGAATACCTTGTCTACGGTGGCGAGCTCGCGCTTCCAGGCGTCGAGGTTGAGGGCATGGAAGTCCACCAGCGCCACCGCGCCCGGAGCCGGGATGGCGACGCGCAGCCGGTAGCGCACCACGCCTTGCCGCTGCTCGGCGAAGGTGACGAACGGGACTGCGCCCGCGCCCTGCACGTTGATCTCGCCCGCCTTTGGCGCCTCCAGGGGCCGGTCCTCCCGGTGCTCGATGCCGATCAGCTCGAAGAGCCGCGTCTCGCGCATGCGCGCGCGCACATCGCCGTCGTAGCGCTGGAAGCCGTAGACGTGCAGCTCGGCCTGGCCGCCCGGCGCGGTATAGACGGCCGGAGAGCTGTACGGGCCGCGCTTCCAGCCGGCCGGCGGGTCGTACGACAGCGCGGGCTGCGCCGCCGCGGCCGGCACGGCCAGGGCGAGCAGCACGCCGGCAACGGCGATCACTTCTTTTCCGGTGCGGGACCGAGCAAGGGCACGCCGGCGTCGCCGAGCAGGCCGGCGTCGCCGTAGACCCGCAGCTTGTCGCGCGTGTCGGCGATGTCGAGATTGCGCATGGTCAGCTGGCCGATGCGGTCGCCGGGCGTGAAGAACACCTCTTCGCCCTTCTCCATCGTCAGGCGCTCCGGCTTGTACGTGAGATTCGGGCTCTTCGTATCCAGGATGGAGTAGTCGTTCCCCCTGCGGAGCTCCAGCGTGACCTCGCCGGTGATCGCCTTCGCCACCCAGCGCTGCGCCGTCTCCCGCAGCATGAGGGTCTGCGGGTCGAACCAGCGCCCCTGGTAGAGGAGGCGCCCGAGCCGGCGGCCGTTGTTCCTGTACTGCTCGATGGTGTCCTCGTTGTGGATGCCGGTCACGAGGCGCTCGTAGGCGACATGCAGCAGCGCCATGCCCGGCGCCTCGTAGATGCCGCGCGACTTCGCCTCGATGATGCGGTTCTCGATCTGGTCGGACATGCCGAGGCCGTGCCGGCCGCCGATGGCGTTGGCTTCTTCCATCAGCTTCACGGCGTCGGAAAAGCGCTGGCCATTCAGCGCCACCGGCATCCCTTCGTCGAAGCGCACGCTGACGCGCTCGGCCTTGACCTCGGTCTTCCAGAAGGCGACGCCCATGATGGGCTGCACGATCGCCATGCCCTTGTCGAGGAACTCGAGATCCTTCGCCTCGTGCGTAGCGCCGAGGATGTTGGAGTCGGTCGAGTAGGCCTTCTCGGCGCTCATCTTGTAGTCGAAGCCGGCCTTGGCGAGGAAAGCCGACATCTCCTTCCTGCCGCCCAGCTCGTCGATGAAGCGCTGGTCGAGCCACGGCTTGTAGATGCGCAGCTGCGGGTTGGCGAGCATGCCGTAGCGGTAGAACCGCTCGATGTCGTTTCCCTTGTAGGTGCTGCCGTCGCTCCAGATGCCGACGCCGTCCTCGCGCATGGCGACGACCAGCATGGTGCCGGTGACGGCGCGGCCGAGCGGCGTGGTGTTGAAGTAGGTGTTGCCGCCGGTCGAGATGTGGAAGGCGCCGCACTGGATGGCGGCGATGCCCTCGGCCACCAGCTGCGGCCGGCACTCGACCAGCCGGGCCTTTTCCGCGCCGTAGGCGAGCGCCTTCCTCGGGATCTCGCCGTAGTCCGATTCGTCGGGCTGCCCGAGGTTCGCGGTATAGGCGTAGGGGCGCGCGCCGTTGACGCGCATCCAGTGCACGGCGGCGCTGGTGTCGAGCCCGCCGGAGAACGCGATGCCCACCTTCTCGCCCTTGGGCAGCGTGCCGAGTATCGTTGCCATGACCAATGATAAGTTATCCGGCAATGCGCACCCTCCTAGCCCTCCTCGCCGTCTGGCTCGGCCAGGCCGCGGCGGCCCCGTTCGCGGTCCAGGTCGGCGACGCGCGCCTCGCGCTCGATGCGCCGCCCGGATTCTCGGACGTGCAGGGCACCGGCTCGCCCCGGCTCCTCGAGCTCGCCGAGTCGATCACCTCGCCCTCCAACCGCATCCTGCTGTTCGCGCTCGACGACGGCGACGTGCGCCGCTTCAGCGTCGGCGATTCGCCGGAGCTGCGCCGCTATGTGATCGCGGTGACGCCCAAGGGGCTCGAGCGCGACCGCGTCACCCCGCCGGCATTCCAGGCCTTCGCCGCGGACTCGCTGCGCGAGCTCGGCGCGGCACCGCAGGGTGGCGACGTGCGCGCGTATCTCGACCGCCAGCCGGCCGGGCGCGGCGCGCTGCTCGCCGAGCTGCGGCGCGACCCACAGGTCGTGTCGGTGCTGCAGGGCGCCCGCGTCTCCCCCAGGGAGCCGCGTTACCTGCTGTCGAGCACCACGCTCATGCTGATCCGCGGCAAGGTGGTGAACCTCTCCGTCTACACGCTCTTCGACCGCGACGCGGATCTCGACTGGATCCGCGCCGCCACCATGCGCTGGGTCGACGACCTGCAGCGCATCAACAGCCGCTAGGATTGCGCCCCCATGCCCTCTTTCGACATCGTCTCGCAGGTCAACCAGCAGGAAGTGAAGAACGCGGTCGAGCAGACCAACAAGGAAATCTCGAACCGCTTCGACTTCAAGGGCTCCGACGCGCGCGTCGAGCAGGGCGAAAACCTGCTGACGATCTACGCCGACGACGAGTTCAAGCTCGGCCAGGTCACCGACGTGCTGCGCGGCAGGCTGGCGAAGAGGAATGTCGACGTGCGCTGTCTCGAGCCCGGCAGCGTCGAGAAGATCTCGGGCGACAAGGTGAAGCGCCCGATCACCGTGAAAGTCGGCGTCGGCCAGGACAAGGCGAAGCAGATCCAGAAGCTGATCAAGGACGCGAAGCTGAAGGTGAACGCCGCCATCCAGGGAGACGCCGTGCGCGTCTCGGGCGCGAAGAAGGACGACCTGCAGGCGGCCATCCAGCTGGTGAGGGGCACCGTCACCGACGTGCCTCTCCAATACATCAACTTCCGCGACTAAGGCCTTCGGTCCAGCGGTCGTAGACCCGGTTCGCGACTTCGTTCAGCCGGCCGAGCCGCTCGCGCACGTCGCGGCGGATCTCCCGCGCTTCCTGCACCGCGGGGCTCGCGCAGCTCGCCTGCATCTCGTCCGCGCCGCTGGCGAGCCAGGATTCGATCAGCTCCTCGGTCATCTCGACGTGGCATTGCATGCCGAAGTGCTTGCCGAGGGCGAAGCCCTGGTTCGGGCAGTAGGCGTTCTCGATCACCCGCGTCGCGCCCGGCGGGATGGTGAAGGTCTCGCCGTGCCACTGGAACGTCTCGAAGGCCTGCAGGTCTCCGAACCATTCGCGCGCCACTTCGTTCTGCGCCACGCGCACCTCTCCCCAGCCGATCTCCTTGACGGGGTTCGGGCCGACCTTGCCGCCGAGCGCTTTCGACATGAGCTGGCCGCCCAGGCAATGGCCGAGCACCGGCACGTCCTTGCGCACCGCGTCGCGCACCAGCTCGAGGGCCGGCGCGATCCAGGGCAGGTCGTCGTTGACGCTCATCGGCCCGCCCATGAAGACGAGGCCCGAGAAGCGCCGCGCATCGCGCGGCGCCGGCTCGCCGGCGTCGAACGCCACCAGCCTCCACGGAATCGAGCGCCGCTCGAGATAGCTGCCGAAGTAGCCGGGCCCCTCGGTCGAGGAGGCGCGGAAGATGGCGACCGGCTTCATTTGCCCGGCACCAGCGGGACGAACCGCACCGGGAGCACATCGCGCTCGTCGATGCCGCCATCGGCGCGCTTGGTCACCACCTTCAGGTACTGGATGGCGCCGTCGGCGCCGACCGGGATCACCATGCGTCCGCCGGGCTTGAGCTGCGCGACGAGCGCCGGCGGGATGCGCGGCGCGGCCGCGGTGACGACGATGCCGTCGAAAGGCGCCTTCTCCGGCCAGCCGGCGTAGCCGTCGCCGATGCGCACCTCGATGTTGCGATAACCCATCGCCGCGAGCCGCTCCGCCGCGGAGCGGCCCAGGGATTCGATGAGCTCGATGCTGTACACCTGCTTTGCCACCTCGGCCAGCACCGCCGCCTGGTAGCCCGAGCCGGTGCCGACGTCGAGCACCACGTCGCCCGGCTTCGGGTTCAGCAGGTCGGTCGACAGCGCGACGATATAAGGCTGCGAGATGGTCTGGCCGCTGCCGATGGCGAGCGGCCGGTTGACATAGGCCGACGACTGGCTTTCCCGCGGCACGAGGCGGTGGCGCTCCACCTTGCCGAGCGCAGCGCGCACCGCCGGCGACATGGAGGCGAGGCCGGTCTCCCGGCGCGTTTCGGCGTACATGGCGTCGACCTCGGCAACCATGCGGTTGCGCAGGGCGGAAAAGTCCTGGGCCTCCGCGCCGTTCATGCCCAGTAGAGCCGCCAACGCTAGGTAGAGCGTTTGTCTTTCTCGATCAGCGCGTAAGCGCTGTGGTTGTGGATCGACTCGAAGTTCTCCGACTCGACCACGTAGGCGTCGACGCGCTCGTCGAGGTTCAGCACCGCGGCGACGTCGCGCACCAGGTCCTCGACGAACTTCGGGTTGTCGTAGGCGCGCTCGGTGACGTACTTCTCGTCGGGGCGCTTGAGCAGGCCATAGAGCTCGCTCGAGGCCTGCTTCTCGATCAGGTCGACGATCTCCTCGATCCAGACGAAGTCGTTGGTGCGCGCCGTGACCGTGACATGGGAGCGCTGGTTGTGAGCGCCGCGCTCCGAGATCTTCTTCGAGCAGGGACACAGGCTCGTCACCGGCACCAGCACCTTCATGGTGAAGCTCTGCTTGCCGCGCTTGATCTCGCCGGTGAAGATCACCTCGTAGTCCATCAGGCTCTTCACGCCCGACACCGGCGCCTTTTTCTCGATGAAGTACGGGAAGGCCATCTCGATCACGCCTTCCTCGGCCTCCAGCTTCTCCACCATCTCGCGCAGCATGGCCTGGAAGCTCTCGACGGTGATCTCGCGCTCGTGCGCCTCGAGGATCTCGACGAAGCGCGACATGTGCGTGCCCTTGAAATGGTGCGGCAGGCCGACGTACATGTTGAACAGCGCGATGGTGTGCTGCACGGCGCCCGAGCGCTCCATGATGCGCACGGGGTGGCGGATCGCCTTCACCCCCACGCGATCGATGGCGAGCTTGCGCGAATCCGGCGAGGCCTGGACGTCGGGAATGTTCTGGAGGTCGCGTGCTTTCATCCGTTCGGATTTTACCATCCCGACTAATTTAGTCGGACATTGCCTTGGTGATGGCCGCGCGGATCCCTTCGGCGTCGAGGCCCACCGAGGCCAGCAGCCGCGCCGGGTCGCCGTGGTCGATGAAGCGGTCGGGCAGGCCGAGCATGAGGATTTTCTTCTCGCTGTCGGCCAGGGCCTCGGCCACCGCGCTGCCGGCGCCGCCCATCACCTGGTGCTCTTCCACGGTGACGATCAGATGATGGTCGGCCGCAATCTGTTTCACGAGCTCGACGTCGAGCGGCTTGACGAAGCGCATGTTGGCGACCGTGGCGCCGAGCGCCTCGCCGGCCTCCAGCGCGGGCTTGAGCATGGCGCCGAACGCCAAGATGGCGACCCCCTTCCCGGAGCGCCGGATCTCGCCCTTGCCGACCGGCACGCCCACGAGCCCGGGATTCACGTCCCCCCAGGCGGCGCCGCGAGGATAGCGAACGGCCGAGGGGCCGTTTAGGCGCACCCCGGTGGTGAGCATCTGCCGGCACTCGTCGGCATCCGACGGCGTCATTACCGTCATGTTCGGCACCGTGCGCAGATACGCCAGGTCGAAGGCGCCGTTGTGCGTCGCGCCGTCGCCCCCCACCAGCCCGCCGCGATCGAGCGCGAACAGCACCGGCAGATTCTGGATGGCGACGTCGTGGATCAGCTGGTCGTAGCCGCGCTGCAGGAACGTGGAATAGATCGCGACCACCGGGCGCATGCCCTCGCACGCGATGCCAGCGGCGAAGGTCACCGCGTGCTGCTCGGCGATGCCGACGTCGAAGTAGCGCTCGGGGAATCGCTCGGAATACTCGACCATGCCCGAGCCTTCGCGCATCGCCGGCGTGATGGCGACGAGGCGCGGGTCGCGCTCGGCCATGTCGCACAGCCATTGGCCGAAGATCTGCGAATAGGTCGGCCGCGCGCCCGTGACCTTCTGCAGCCCGTGCGCCGGATCGAACTTGCTCGGCCCGTGGTAGGCGATCGGATCGTCCTCGGCGAGCTTGTACCCCTGGCCCTTGCGCGTGACGACGTGCAGGAACTGCGGCCCCTTGAGCTTGCGGATGTTCTGCAGCGTCGGCACCAGCGCTTCGAGGTCGTGACCGTCGATCGGCCCGATGTAGTTGAAGCCGAACTCCTCGAACAGGGTCGAGGGCGTGACCATGCCCTTGACGTGCTCCTCGGCGCGCCGGGCGAGCTCCCACACCCCGACGCGCTTCAGCAGATGCTCGCTCGCGCGCCGCGCGCTCGAGTAGATGCGGCCCGACAGCAGCCGCGCGAGGTAGTTGGTCAGCGCGCCGACCGGCCGCGAGATCGACATCTCGTTGTCGTTCAGGATCACCAGCACGTCGACATCCATCGCGCCGGCGTTGTTCATCGCCTCGTACGCCATGCCGGCGGACATGGCGCCGTCGCCGATCACCGCGATGCAGTGGCGGCTTTCACCCTTCGCCCTCGCCGCCACCGCCATGCCGAGCGCCGCGGAGATCGAGGTGGACGAATGCGCCGTGCCGAACGTGTCGTACTTCGACTCGGCGCGCCGCGGGAAACCCGAGATGCCGTCGAGCATGCGCAGCCGCGACATGGCCTCGCGCCGTCCGGTGAGGATCTTGTGCGGGTAGGTCTGGTGGCCCACGTCCCAGACGATGCGGTCCTCGGGCGTATCAAATACGTAGTGGAGCGCGAGGGTGAGCTCCACGGTCCCCAGGTTGGACGACAGGTGCCCGCCGGTCTTCGAAACCGACTCGAGCACGTAGGCGCGCAGCTCGTCGGCGAGCTGTTGCAGCTGCCGGCGGTCGAGCGCGCGCAGCTGCGCCGGGTCGTCGATCGTCTTCAGCAGCTCGTACATCGCCGGATTGTAGGAGGCAGCCGCATCTCGCGCCGAATTGCCTTCGGAGGGGAGCTGGTCGGTGAGGGTGGCCATGAACCTAGAATTTTCGCAGAACCACGAAGTCCGCGAGCGAGGCGAGCCGCCCGGCGCCGGCGCCCAGCCCGTCCAGCGCGGCGCGGGCTTCGGCGCGCAGCTCCTGCGCGAGCTCACGCGTACCCACCACGCCGATGGCCGAGACGTACGTCGGCTTGCCCTGCTTCGAGTCCTTGCCGGCGGTCTTGCCCAGCGTCGCCGTGCTGCCTTCGTAATCGAGCAGGTCGTCGACCACCTGGAAAGCGAGGCCGAGCGCCTTGGCGTAGCGGTCGAGGCGGAGGCGCTCGGCCTCCGCCAGCGGACTGCCGCAGGCGGCGCCGAGCAGCACCGCGGCGCGGATCAGCGCGCCGGTCTTGTGGATGTGCATGAACTCGAGCTCGGCCAGCGCGAGCGGCTTGCCGGTCGACTCGAGATCGATCTGCTGGCCGCCCGCCATGCCTCGCGAGCCCGAGGCGATGGCGAGCAGCTTCACCATGTCGAGCTGCGCGCGCGCGTCGTCGGCGAGGCGGTGCTCGGCGAGGAGCTGGAATGCAAGAGTCTGCAATGCATCGCCGACCAGGAGCGCCGTGGCCTCGTCGTACTCGACGTGCACCGTGGGCTTGCCCCTGCGAAGCACGTCGTCGTCCATGCAGGGCAGGTCGTCGTGCACGAGGGAATAGGCGTGGATCAGCTCGACCGCGGCGGCCGCCACCTCGACCCGCTCCAGGGGCGCCCGGGTCAGCTCGCCCGCGGCAAACGCGAGCAGCGGCCGCACGCGCTTGCCGCCGCCTAGCGTCGCGTAGCGCATGGCCTCGTGCAGGCGCGCCGGCGCCACGTGTGCCGGCGGCAGGAGCCGCGACATGACGCTTTCCATGCGCGCCTGGACCTCGCCCATCCAGGCCTGGAATGCGGCGTCGGTCACTCCGAGTCTTTCGACTCCGAAAGGGGCTTCAACACCTCGCCTTCCAGCACCTTGACCTGCTGCTGCGCGGCTTCGAGACGCTGCTGGCAGAAACGGGCGAGCTCGAGCCCGCGCTTGTGCGTGGCGAGCGCCTGCTCAAGCGTCAGCTCGCCGGATTCCATACGCGCGACGATTTTTTCCAGCTCGGCGAGCGCCTGCTCGAAAGAGGGCTCTGAAGAATCGCTCATCTTCTGTTAACATACTGTTTTTCTAGGGGCTTTACAACGAATGGCGGACATTTCCAGCCTGCGTCAGGTGCGCCCGGCGAGCCCTCAGCTGCCGGTGTCCTGGTATTTCGACCCGGAGATCTTCCAGCTCGAGAAGAAGCTCCTGTTCGATGCCGGCGCGAACTACGTGGGCCACGAGCTGATGGTGCCCAACCTGGGCGACTACTACACGCTCGCCTGGACCGACCATTCCAAGATGCTGGTGCGCAACCAGAACGGTGTCGAGCTGCTGTCGAATGTGTGCCGCCACCGCCAGGCGATCATGCTCGAGGGCAAGGGCAATGCGCAGAACATCGTCTGCCCCCTGCATCGCTGGACCTACGACCTCAAGGGCGAGCTCCTCGGCGCGCCGCGCTTCGAGCGGCAGCCGTGCGTGAAGCTGCACTCGACGCCGCTCCACAACTGGAACGGCCTGCTGTTCACCGGGCCGCGCGACCCGCGCAAGGACCTGGCGAAGATCACCACCCTGGCCGACTGGGATTTCAGCGGCTACGTGCTCGACTCGGTGCGCGTCGACGAATACAACATCAACTGGAAGACCTTCATCGAGACCTACCTCGAGGTCTACCACGTCGATTATTTCCATCCGGGCCTGGGCAACTTCACCGACTGCGACAACTTCACCGTCGACTATGGCCAGGAGTATTCGGTGCAGATCGTCGCGCCCAAGGCGGCGCTCGGGCGGCCCGGCACGCCGGTCTACCGCAAATGGCACGAGGCCTGCCTCAAGCAGCTCGACGGAAGGGAACCCGCTTACGGCGCGCTGTGGGCGACGTACTTCCCGGGCCTCACGTTCGAGTGGTATCCGAACGTGCTGATCGTCTCGAACCTGATCCCGCGCTCGCCGAACCGCACCACCAACGTCGTCGAGTTCTACTACCCCGAGGAAATCGCGCTGTTCGAGCGCGAGTTCGTCGAAGCTCAGCAGGCGGCATACGTCGAGACCGCGATCGAGGACAACGTCATCTGCGAGAAGCTCGACCGCGGCCGCCGCGCCCTGTACGAAGCCGGCCTCGACGACGCCGGCCCGTACCAGTCGCCGATGGAAGATGCCGAGGTGCACTTCCACGAGTGGCTGCACGCCAGGCTCGGCCGTTAGCGTGTGAAATCCACTGCGGTGGTGTTGCCGCCGCAGAGCAGCACCCCGACCGCCTCGCCCTTTCCCGGCTTGTAGGCGCCCGATAGCAGCGCCGCAAACGCCGCCGCGCCTCCAGGCTCCGTCGCAATCCTGAGCGTGTCCCACAGCTCCTGCTGGGCCCCGCGGATCACTTCGTCCTCCACCAGGACAACTCGCTCCACGTAGCGCCGCGCGATCGGAAACATCAGCTCGCCCACCCGGCGTGGCGCGAGCGAATCGGCGGCGATGCCGCCGGCCGGCGCATCCACCGGTCGCCCCGCCTTTAAGGCATGAGTGAGCGTCGGCGCAGCGGCGGGCTCTACGCCGATCACCCGCACGCGTCCGCCGTACCAGGCGGCGATGCCGCCGATCAATCCGCCGCCGCCGACCGCGACCAGCAACGTGTCGAGCTGCGCCTGCGCCTCGAGCTCGAGTCCCACGGTGCCCTGGCCGAGGAGCGCGCCTTCCTGGTCGTAGGCATGGACCTGCAGCGCACCGGTCTCCGCGGCCCACTTTTCCGAGGCGGCGAGCGCGTCCGCGTAGCGTTCGCCGCCAACCACAAGGTCCGCGCCGTAGGAACGGATCCGCTCGATCTTGGCTGGCGAAGACACGGTCGGCACGTAGATCCGCGCGCGCCTGCCGAGCTTGTGCGCGGCATAGGCCACCGCCGCGCCGTGATTGCCCCCCGAGGCCGCGACCACGCCGGCCGGCGGCACCTCGCGCGTCAGCAGATTGGCGAAGGCACCGCGAGCCTTGAACGACCCGGAGTGCTGCATTAGCTCGAGCTTGAACGTGACGCCCTCGGCTTCGATCACCGGCGTGCGCCGCACGTAGGGCCGGATCAACTGCTCGGCATCGGCGATGCGTTCGCGCGTAATCGCCATGGCTCCTGCATGATAGCGACATGGCCCATACCACCGTTGTTTCCACGGCCGACCTGGCCGCGCACCTTGGCGAGTGGCGCATCTTCGACTGCCGCCATGACCTCATGAAGCCCGAGCTTGGCGAGCAGCAATACCGCCAGGCGCACATTCCCGGCGCGCTGTTCGCGAGCCTCGACCGGGACCTCTCCGCGCCGAAGAGCGGAAAGAACGGGCGCCACCCGCTGCCGGAGCCCGAAGTGTTCGGTCAGTGGCTGGGCCGCCAGGGCCTGAAGCCCGGCGACCAGGTGGTCTGCTACGACGCCTCGAACGGCGCAATGGCCGCACGCCTGTGGTGGATGCTGCGCTGGGTCGGGCACGAAGCCGTCGCGGTGCTCGACGGGGGTCTCGCCAAGTGGACGAGCGAAGGCCGTCCGGTGAGCAGCGACGTTCCTGCTTTCGCCGCTACTGACTACCCGGTAAACCTCAACGAGGAGGTCGCCGTGGGCGCGCGGATGGTGCACCGGCGCCTCGGACAGCAGCTGCTCGTCGACGCGCGCGCGCCGGCGCGCTGGCGCGGCGAGCAGGAGCCGATCGACTCGGTGGCGGGCCGCATCCCGGGGGCACTCAACCGCTTCAACATGGATAACGTCGGGCCCGATGGCACGTTCAAGCCGGCCGAGGCGTTACGAAAAGATTTCCAGGACGTGCTCGCCGGACGCGCGCCCCGCGACGTGGTGAACTACTGCGGCTCGGGCGTCGCCGCCTGCCACAACCTGCTGGCGATGGAGATCGCGGGGCTGCCGGGCGCGAAGCTCTTCGCCGGCTCGTGGAGCGAGTGGATCGCCGATCCGGCGCGGCCGCAGGAACGAGGTTAGTAACTGGCCTCCGGGTGGAGATAGCACTTGAACTCCACCACGTTGCCGGACGGGTCGGCCACCATGAAGGTGCGATGCTCGTGGAGCGTGCCGGCAAAGCGGAGCGCGGGACGCGCGATGAATTTCACGCCCAGTTTCTCGACATGGGCCTGCATGCGGAAGAAATCTTCCATGCGCAGGAACGTGAGGCCGTGATGGCGCGGGTAGGCGCGCGGATTGGGCTCGATCGCGCGACGCTCGAGGTGACACACAAGCTGCAGCACGCCGCCGAAGCTGAAAGTCACCCGATCCTTGAGCATACGTACCGGCTGCGCGCCGAGGACTTTCGCGTACCAGCGCGCGGCCTCGTCGAGGTCGCGGCACGGTACCGCGACGTGCGCGATGTAGCGTCCCGCCGTGAGGGGGGTATTGTCCAGCAGGCCTGCCGCGGGCTCGAGTTCTGCGCACTCCATGGAGCTGAAGTCTGAGGGCTTTCGCGCCGCTCAACGTGAAAAGCTGTAGCGCAGCGACAAAGATTTTCAAAGGATCGGGAAGGATTTCGGTTTCTTAAGGGGTGACCCTCCCTACCCCAGCGGGGGTGCAGCATTCCCCGGAAGCGGCAAGCCCGCCGTGTTCAGCACCATCGCCATCAGCGAGTAGTAGCCGCACAACGCGAGGAGCTCGAGCGCGCCGTCCAGGCCGAAGCGCTTTTTCGCCGCCTCGAAATGCTCGTCGCTCACGCGACCGCTTGCGTGAGCATCGCGGCAGAAGGCGAATACGACGGCCTCGTCCCCATCCACTTCCGGTTGCTGGTTGTTGCGAATGGCGTCGATGACGGTGGAGTCCAGGCCGGCTTTGCGAGCGAGCTGCTCGTGGATGTACCACTCGTGCTGGCAGGTCCAGCGCCGCGCGGTGACCAGCACGGCGAGCTCGGTGAGGTGCGCCGGCAGCTTGCCCTTCCAGCGCAGGTGCTCGCCGAGCGCCTGCAGATGTCGGGCGAGCGCCGGGTTGTGCAGCAGCGCGATGAACGGCCCGCGCACTTCGCCGCGCGGGCCGGCGCTGATCTGCGCCGCCACTTCGCGCTGCTCAGCGGTCATCTGCTCGGGGGTGAGACGGGAGAAGCGGGGTTGTGACATGCTGGCCGCATGATCGCCGACGTCATCCTCGTCGTCCACTTCGGCATCGTGCTGTTCATCGTCGGCGGGCTGATCGCCGTCTGGATCGGCGCCGGGCTCGGCTGGCGCTGGATACGCAACCCCTGGTTCCGCTACCTGCATATCGGCGCGATCGCCTTCGTCGCCGGCGAGGCGCTGCTCGGCATTGCCTGTCCGCTCACCGTGTGGGAGGACCTCGCGCGCGGCGGGGTGCGCGCCGAATCGTTCGTCGGCCGCTGGGTGCGGCGGGTGGTGTTCTACGAGGCCCCGGAGTGGGTCTTCACCGTGGCCTACGTGGCCTGGACGCTCGCTACGCTGGCAACGCTGCGACTCGTTCCGCCCACGCGAAGAGCTGGGTGAAGACCTCGTCGCGGATGCGTCCGGGCGAGCACACCAGGTCGTGCCACGCGCCGGGGAACGCCATCACGCTGACGTTCGGCCCGAGCGTGCGAGACCAGCGGGGGATGTGGCGCCAGTCGAGCACCACGTCGGCCTGGTCGGAATGCATCGACAGCACCGGGCACTGGATGGCGAGCCCGCGATGCACTTTTTCGAAGGCATCGTTGATCGCGCCGAGCCAGCCGTAATAAAGGGGAAAGCCGCGCTCCGGCTTGAGCGCCGTGTCGAACTCCCACTCGGTGAGCAGCGTGCGCGTGTAGTCGGGCTGGAAGAAATCCGGCTCGTTCAGGAACGGGTAGTAGCGCCCGATCGCCGCCACGACGTGCAGCTGGACCTTGCGCCACTCGGGCAGGTTCCAGTCGAGGAACGGGCTGTTGAGCCACAGGGCGTCGACCTGCGAGCGCCGCTCGCCTTCGTGCGCATAGAGCGAGCACACCAGCCCGCCCATGGAATGCCCGGCGAGCAGCACCGGGGCGCCGATGGCGTCGATAGCGGCGCTGATGTCCGCGTAGTACTCGCCGATGCTCTTGCAGAAATTGGGATGCTGATGCGGCCGCAGCGACCGCCCGAACTTGCGCAGGTCCAGCGCATGGAACGCGTAGCCTTCGGCGGCGAAGCGTTCCGCCATGTGGCGCTGGAAGAAGTAATCGCTGAAGCCGTGCACGTAGAGCACGGCGCCGCGCGGCGCCTCTCCCGCCGGCAGGCGCACCAGCGTCGCCGCCACCGGGCCGTCGTAGTCCGGGGGGAAGTCGAGCTCGAGGGCCTCGAAGCCCGCGAGCAGCCGGTCAGGCCGCCAGCGCTTCATGCCGGGAGAGTGCCCACGCCACATGCTCCCTGACTAGCGCGGAGGGATGATCCGCCCGGGCGCGGAGGGCGGCCAGGACCGCCGCCGAGGCCGGCGCATTTCCCAATCCGACCGCGAGGTTACGCAGCCACCGCTCGTAGCCGATGCGGCGGATCGGCGAGCCGCGCAGGCGCTGGTCGAATTCATCTTCCGACCAGCCGAAGAGCTCGACCAGGGTGGCCCGGTCGAGGCCATTGCGGACGGCGAAATCGGGCTCGGCGGTCGATTGCGCGAAGCCGTTCCAAGGGCAGACCAGCTGGCAGTCGTCGCAGCCGTAGACCCGCGTGCCGATCAGCGGACGCAGGTCTTCCGGGATCGCGCTCTTGTGCTCGATGGTGAGGTACGAAATGCAGCGCCGTGCATCGAGCTCAAAGGGGCCGGTGATCGCACCGGTCGGGCAGGCGTCGATGCAGCGGCGGCAGGTTCCGCAGTGCTCGTCGACCGGCGAATCCGCCGGGAGCGGCAGGTCGGTGTACACCTCGCCGAGGAAGAACCAGGAGCCCGTGCGATCGAGGAGCAGCGTGTGCTTGCCGCGCCATCCCAGGCCCGCGCGCGTGGCCAGCTCGACCTCCATGACCGGCGCGGAGTCCGTGAACACCCGGTAGCCGAAGGCCCCGACCTCGCCCTCGATGCGCTCGCAGAGCTGCTGCAGCCGGGCGCGCAGCACCTTGTGGTAATCGCGGCCGCGGGCATAGCGAGCGATGTACGCGTTCTCGCCCGCCTGCGGGATTTCGTCGGAGCCAACCCCGTAATCCATGCGGCACGAGATGACGCGCAGCGTCCCGGGCTTGAGCTCGGCGGGGCGCGCGCGGAGCGCGCCGTGGCGCGCCATATACTCCATCTCGCCATGCCGGCCCTGCGCCAGCCACTCGAGAAGCCGCGGCTCGGCGTCCGACAGGTCGGCGTCGGCGATGCCCACCGCCTGGAAGCCGAGCTCCAGTCCCCATTGGCGAATGCGCTGTGCGAGTGGGGCGTAATCCATGACGATCGATCTTAAATTGCCCGACGCGGCCGCTACGGCGCGGCTTGGCGCGGCGCTCGCCCCGGGTATCGCGCCCGGGCGGGTGCTGCACCTGTCAGGAGAGCTTGGCACCGGCAAGACCACCCTGGTGCGGGGCCTGCTGCGCGCCCTGGGCGTCCATGGGCCGGTAAAGAGTCCTACCTATACCTGGGTTGAACCTTATAGCATTTCGAGATTAGACTTGTATCACTTTGATTTCTATCGCCTCTCCAACAAGAACGAATGGATAGAGTCGGGCCTGCGCGAATACTTCCGGCCCGATGCCGTCTGCATCGTGGAATGGCCGGAGCGCGCGGGCTCGTCACTGCCGCCTCCGGACCTCTCGATTCAACTGACACACGAGGGCGAAGCGCGGCGCGCCGTGCTGGCAGCGCGCTCGCCGGCTGGCGAAGCCTGGCTCTCGTCCTTGCGCTCTTCGTAACCGCCGCCGAAGCGCAGGTCACCTCCACCCGCATCTGGCCGTCCGCCGATTACACGCGGCTGACGATCGAATCGAAGTCCGAGCTGAAGCACCAGGTGTTCTCGGTCAAGGATCCCGAGCGCCTGGTGCTCGACCTGGAAACGGACATGGCTGCCGCCCTCGGCGAGCTCGATGGCAAGGTGGCCGCGGAGGATCCGTACATCAAGGGGCTGCGCGTGGCGCGCAACCGGCCGGGCGTGGTGCGCGTGGTGCTCGACCTGAAGAGCGAGGTGAAGCCGCAGATCTTCACGCTGCCCCCGATCGGCGACTACGGCCATCGGCTCGTGCTCGACATCCATCCGCTGGTCGCCGTGGATCCGCTGGTGCAGCTGATCCAGGAGAATGCGCGCCCTGCCCCCGCCCCCAACACCCCGGTGGCGCGGCTCGCGACCATCGTCATCGACCCCGGCCATGGCGGCGAGGATCCGGGCGCGATCGGCCGGCGCGGCACGCGCGAGAAGGACATCACGCTGATGATCGCGAAGCGCCTGAAGGCGCTCATCGACAACGAGCCCAACATGCGCGCCCTGCTGACGCGCGACGGCGACTACTTCCTCCCGCTCGATACGCGCGTCGACAAGGCGCGCAAGGTCAAGGCCGACCTGCTCGTCTCCATCCACGCCGATGCCTACATACGTCCGCATGCGAGAGGCTCGTCGGTGTTCGCGCTATCCGACAAGCGCGCGACCTCGGAGCTCGCCCGGCTGCTCGCCAAGAAGGAAAACGAGGCCGACCTGATCGGCGGCGTCAGGCTGCACGGCAAGGACGACTACGTCCGGCAGACCATCATCGATCTTTCGCAGACCGCCACCATCGACCACAGCCTGCGCCTGGGCAGCTCGGTGCTGGCGCGCCTGGGCGGCGTCAACACGCTGCACAAGCCGCGCGTCGAGCAGGCGAGCTTCGCGGTGCTCAAGTCGCCCGACGTGCCGTCGATCCTGGTGGAGACGGCGTTCATCTCGAATCCCGAAGAGGAAAAGCGGCTCAAGGACCAGCGCTACCAGGGCGAGCTGGCGCGCGCCCTCCTCGACGGAATCAAGGACTACCTCGCACGGCACCCGCCGCGGCCCGGCTCACCGCTCGCGCTGAACTAGCGCATTCCCAGCCACGCGCGCACGTGGTCGAAGACCTCCTCGTAATGGAGGCCGGCATACATGATGAGGACAATCAGGCCGCCGACGTAAACGGCGGACGCCGCGGTCGCCAGGTAACCGAGCGAGATGACGACGCCGTCACGCTCGGCCACGCCGAAGCACAGCAGGATCACCGCGAGCGCCGGCAGCGAGTTCACGAACGGGATGAGCGGCAGGGGCGCCATGAGCAGCAGGACGGCGACGATGATCAGCGCGCCGTTCACCGCATTCACCGCGCGGCCCTCGCTGAGAAGCAGCCAGCGTGGCCGGACGAGGTGCTCGAACCGCTCGGCCCAGCCGCCGGCCTTTTGCAGCACGGTGCGCGCCGTGGCCGCCGGGATCGCGCGGTTGAGCAGGCGCTCCGGGAGCCACGGCACGCGGCTCACCATGACGGCGAAGCCGATCAGCAGCATGGGGAGCCCGAGCACGGTGCTCATGCCCGGCACCGTGATCGGCAGAAGGAAAGGCGCCGCAATGACGCCGCAGAAAACGAGCAGTCCCTGCTCGCCCACAAGCGCGAGGAGCTCGCGCAGCGTAACCGCCGGCTCGCGTACCGCGGCGTGCGCGGCGGCGAGGGCAGCGGAGATCTTGACCTCGGGGTTGCGGAACCTGATCGTTGTCACGAGGCGCGGATTGTATAATCGCGCCGGTTACAGATGACCTCCGCGCTCATCCGCATCCTGCCGGATCTGCTCATCAGCCAGATCGCGGCGGGCGAAGTGGTCGAGCGGCCCGCTTCCGTCCTCAAGGAGCTGCTGGAAAACAGCGTCGACGCCGGCGCGCGCAGCATCGCGGTTACCCTGGAAGAGGGCGGCGTGCGGCGCGTGCAGGTGCAGGACGACGGTGACGGCATAGGGCGCGCGGACTTGCCGCTCGCCCTCGCGCGCCACGCGACGAGCAAGATCGCGAGCCTGCAGGACCTGGAAGCCGTCTCCACCATGGGCTTTCGCGGCGAGGCGCTGGCCTCCATCGCGGCCGTGTCGCGCCTGACCCTGGCAAGCCGCGCGCGCGGCGCGGCCCATGGTCATGTCATCCACTGCGAGGGCGGCGAGGCCGCCGAGCCGGAGCCGGCAGCCCACGAGCAAGGCACCACCGTCACCGTGGCGGACCTGTATTTCAATACGCCGGCGCGGCGCAAATTCCTCAAGACCGAGGCGACCGAGTTCGGCCATTGCGACGAGGCGTTCCGGCGCGTCGCGCTCGCGCGGCCGCAGGTGGCTTTCTCGCTGCGCCACAACGGCCGGGTGCTGCGGCAAGTGCGGTCGCAGACCATGGCCGAGCGTGCCGCGGCGATCCTTGGCGACAGCTGCGAGGTCGAGGTCGAGGCGCGGGCGGGCGGCCTGTCTCTCACCGGTCTCCTCGGCACGCCGCAGGCGGCGCAGGCGCGCGCCGACGCCCAGTACTTCTTCGTCAACGGCCGCTACGTGCGCGACCGCGTGCTGGCCCACGCGGCGCGCGAGGCGTACGCCCAGCTTCTGCACGGCGAGCGCCAGCCCGCCTATGTGCTGTTCCTCGAGGTCGATCCCCGCGCGGTCGACGTCAACGTGCACCCGGCGAAGATCGAAGTGCGCTTCCGGGATTCCCGCGCCGTGCACCAGTTCGTGCGCCACGCGGTCGAGCGCGCGCTCTCGCCGAGCGCCGCGCAGGCGCCGGTGGCGTATGCCACGGTGAATACCGGGCAGCGCGGCCCGGCGGTGCAGAGCGCCTTCGCGCTGAGCCAGCCGGTCGCCGCCTACCAGTCGTTCATGGCCGCGGCGGCGCCGATGCCGCAGAGCGAAAAGGCGCCGCCCCTCGGCTTCGCGCTTGGCCAGCTCCACGGCATCTACATCCTCGCGCAGAACGAGGCCGGGCTGGTGCTGGTGGACATGCATGCCGCCCACGAGCGCATCCTGATGGAGCGGCTGAAGAGCGGGATCGACGACGGCACCATAGCGCGCCAGCGCCTGCTGGTGCCGGCGGTGCTGGCGGTGAACGCGCTCGACGCCGCCACCGCGGAAGAGCACCGCGAGACGCTCGAGCGCCTGGGCCTCGAGGTCGCGGTGTCCGGACCGAACGAGCTCACCGTGCGCGCGGCGCCCGCGCT
>DASSPL010000230.1:0-5836 GCA_035699685.1 Burkholderiales bacterium
GCCGCCTCCGCAAGCGCGGTGAAGTCGACATGCGCGGTGATGTCCTCCTCGCCGGGATGGGCGAACGGATCGGCGTGCGCCTTGTGCCGGTGATGGCACATCAGCGTCCCGGTCGCGCGCTGCGGATGGTAGTACTCGTGCTGCGGAAAGCCGTAGTCGATGACGAAGATCGCGCCTTCCTCGAGCGCTTCGGCCAGCGAGCGCATCCATGCGCGCGCCGCGAGACCGATCTCGCTGACATAGGGAGGCGGCACATCGATGCGCCGCGCCTCCTCGAGCAGCAGGCCCGCCGCGGGCCGGTCCGCCCATTTCAGCCCCGCGGCGACGCCGCGCTCCATGATGCCGTCGGAAGTCCAATGCACCAGGTGCACCGGGAGCGCGTCGGCCACTTCGTTGGCGACGATCGCTCCGCGGAAATGCCCGGGCAGGCGGTCGATATGCCGGACTCGGCCCCCCAGTCTTTCCAGCTGGCGCGCGCGCAAGTCGCCGCTGGTTTCGAGGATCAGGTATTCACGATCCAATTCCTTGAGCAGCGCCTCGGCGAGCGCCCCCGTACCGGCACCGATCTCGAGAATGCGCTCGAAGCCCTGCAGCTGGCGCGCGAGCGTCCGGCCGAAAAGGTCGCCGAGCTCCGGCGCCGTGACGAAATCGCCCGCGGCGCCGAACTTGCGTGCCCCGCTCGCGTAGTAGCCGCTGCCCGGCTCATGCAGCGCGAGCTGCATGTAGCGGGAGAACGGGATCCAGCCGCCGGCGGCGGCGATCTCCTCCTCGATGCGGCGGCGCGCCGGCATGAAAACAATCTACCCTAGAATCCGGGGCGTTCATGGATGGATCGCTGGCAGGCAGGACGGCGCTGGTCACCGGCGGCGCGCGCCGCGTGGGTGCCGCGATCACGCGCCGGCTGCACGCGGCCGGCGCCGCGGTGCTCGTCCACTACCGGGATTCCGAGGCCGACGCGGTGAAGCTCGTCGCCGAGCTGAACGCGGCGCGACCGAAAAGCGCGGAGAAAGTGAAGGCCGAGCTGCTCGCGCCGATCGCGCCGCGCGCGCTGGTGAACGCGGCGGTCGACGCTTTCGGGCGGCTCGACGTGCTGGTCAACAATGCGTCGAGCTTCTTCCCGGTGGAGATCGGCAAGATCGAGCCGTCCCACTGGGAGGAGCTGGTCGGCTCCAACCTGCGCGCGCCGCTCTTCATTTCGCAGCAGGCCGCCGTGGAGCTGGCGAAGCACGAGGGCGCCATCGTCAACATCATCGACATCCACGCCGAGCGGCCGCTCAAGGGCTATCCCGTGTACACGATAGCGAAGGGCGGGCTCGCGGCCATGACCCGCGCGCTCGCGCTCGAGCTCGCGCCGCGCGTGCGCGTCAACGGCGTCGCGCCCGGCGCCATCGCCTGGCCGGAGGACGGCCAGTTCGACCCCGCCGAGCGCGAGCGTGTGGTGCGCACGACACCCCTGGGCAAGGTGGGAAGCCCGGACGACGTGGCGCAGGCGGTACACTTCCTTGCCTGCGCCACCTACGTCACCGGCCAGATCCTCAACGTGGACGGCGGGCGCTCCATCTTCCTATGAACGTTTCCATCCTCAGAGACACGCGCAAGGCCGACTACGAGGCCGGCAAGCTGGCGAAGCGCATCCGCCGCCAGGTCGGCGAGGCGATCGCCGACTTCAACATGATCGAGGAGGGCGACCGCGTCATGGTGTGCCTGTCCGGCGGCAAGGACAGCCATGCGCTGCTCGACGTGCTGCTCGCGCTGCAGCCGAAGGCGCCGATCCGCTTCGAGCTCGTCGCCGTCAACCTCGACCAGAAGCAGCCCGGCTTCCCGGAGCACGTGCTGCCCGAGTACCTCAAGTCGCGCGGCGTCGAGTTCCGCATCGTCGAGCAGGACACCTACTCGGTCGTCAAGCGCGTGCTGCCCGAGGGCAAGACGATGTGCTCGCTCTGCTCGCGCCTGCGCCGCGGCGTGCTCTACCGCGTGGCGGGCGAGCTCGGCGCGACGAAGATCGCGCTCGGCCACCACCGCGACGACATCCTCGCCACCTTCTTCCTCAATTTCTTCCACGGCGGCCAGCTCAAGGCGATGCCGGCCAAGCTGCGCTCGGACGACGGAAAACACATCGTCATCCGGCCGCTTGCCTACGTCGCCGAGGACGACCTCGCCGCCTACGCCGGGGAAAAGGGTTTTCCGATCATCCCCTGCAACCTGTGCGGCTCGCAGGACAACCTGCAGCGCAAGGTGGTGGGGGAGATGCTTGCGCAGTGGGAAAAGCAGCACCCGGGCCGCATCGAGTCGATGATGCGCGCGCTCTCCGAGGTGCGCCCCTCGCACCTCCTCGACCGCAAGCTCTTCGATTTTTCCGGCCTGAAATGAAGAAGCCCACCGTCCGGGCCCTCAAGTCGTCCAAGGGGGCCCGGCTGGCCATGCTGACGGCCTACGATTACCCGACGGCGAGGCTGGTCGCCGAGGCCGGCGTGGACCTGATCCTGGTCGGCGATTCCCTTGGCATGGTGGTGCTCGGCTACGACTCGACCATTCCGGTGACCGTAGCCGACATGGTCCATCACACCAAGGCGGCTCGCCGAGGCGCCCCGAACGCCTTCCTGGTGGCCGACCTGCCTTTCCTTTCGTACGCCACGGTCGAGCAGGCGCTGGAAAATTCCGCGCGCCTGATGCGCGACGCCGGCGCCGACTCGGTCAAGCTGGAAGGCGGCGTGGAGGTCGTGCCGATCGTCGAAGCGCTGGTGCGCGCCGGTGTCCCGGTGCTCGGCCACGTCGGCCTTACGCCGCAGACCGCTTCCGCGCTCGGCGGCTACCGCCTGCAGGGCAAGGACGAGCAGGACGCGCGGCGCATCATGGAAGGCGCGCAGGCGCTCGAGGCCGCCGGCTGCTGGGGCGTCGTGCTGGAGCTCGTGCCCGCCGGGCTCGCCAAGCTGATCACCGGGCGGCTCGGCATCCCGACCATCGGCATCGGCGCTGGCGCCGACTGCGACGGCCAGGTCCTGGTGTTCCACGACGTGGTCGGCCTTTTCAGCGGCTTCACCCCGACCTTCGTCAAGCGCTACACCGAGGCGGGCACGGCCATCCGCGATGCGCTGGCGCACTACGCCGAAGAGGTCCGCAGCGGCGCATTCCCCACCGAGAGCCAGGCGTTCTCCATCAAGGACGAGGTGCTCAAACGCCTCTACGGCAGTTAAGTACGAGGTCGCCATTGTCGGGCCGGGCGCGCTCGGGCTGCTCTATGCCAGCCGCCTGGCCAACGTCGTACCGACGGCGCTCATCGCCCGCAGCACTGCCCGCGCCAACCAATTAAGAAAGGGCATCAGCGTCGGCGGCCGGCGCTACCGCCCAGAGGTGTTCTCCCCCGATCGCCTGCCGCGCGCCGAGCTCGCTGTGATCCTGGTGAAGGGCTACGACACGCGAGCGGCCGTGAAGCTCGCGCGACGCTTGCGGCCGGGCCGGATCCTTTCCCTGCAGAACGGGCTGGTGGACGAGGTGCCGCAAGGCGTCTCCACCGCCGGCGCGCACCGGCGAGGCGGCCGCGTTGTGGTCGCAGCGACAGGCGAAACCCTACTGCCGCGCGGCTTCGATTCCTTCGCCGGGCATTTGCGCGCTGCGGGATTGCCGGCGCGCGTGTCGACGGAAATCGACCGCGCGCGTTATCTCAAGCTGCTGGCAAACGTATGCATCAATCCGCTGACCGCGCTTTTCCGCATCCGCAATGGACAAGTGGCCCGCGCGCCGTATCTGCCTCTGACCGAGGCATTGGCGGCCGAGGCTGCCGCGGTGCTAAAGATGCAGAAAGCCAGGGCGCTGGCGCACGTGCTGAAAGTCGCGCGCGCCACGGCGCGCAACCGCTCGAGCATGCTGCAGGACATCGAGACAAAGCGTCGCACCGAAATCGGACAGCTCACGGGCGCTTTGTTGCAGATCGCTGCGCGCAAACGTGTCGACGCGCCTACGCATCGCGCCATGCTGCGAATCATTTCCGTCATAGAGCAGGGCTAGAATCTTTCGCATGACTACCCGCCGTGGTCTTCGCCACTACCTGCAGGCAGGCGCTTTCGCCTTTTTAGCGGCGGTTGCCGCGGCACAGGCCGGGGCCGAAGGCCTGGCGCCCGATCCGGCCAAGCACCGCGAAGCCGTGGTGCAGGTTTACGGCGCCCGCACCATGGGCGTGAAGGGCATCTTCGGCGTGCACACGTGGATCGCGGTCAAGCCGACCGACGCCCCCGCCTATACCGTCTACGAGATCATCGGCTGGCGCCTGCGCTGGAGCGACAGCGCCCTGGTCATCCGCGAGCGGCAGCCGGATGCGCCGTGGTTCGGCTCGCCGGCCGAGCTCTACGCCGACAAGCGCGGCGCGGGGGTCGACGAGATCATCGCCCGCATCGACAAGGCGGCCCGCTCGTATCCGTATGCGAACACTTACACGCTGTGGCCGGGGCCGAACTCGAACACCTTCACGGCGTGGATGGCGCGCATCGCGCCCGAGCTGAAGGCCGACCTGCCGGCCACCGCCGTGGGCAAGGACTATATGGGCAGCACGTTCGTCAGCACCGCCCCCAGCGGCAGCGGCTTCCAGCTCACGCTGGCGGGCCTGCTCGGCATCGCCGCCGGCCCGGTCGAAGGCTTCGAGCTCAACATCCTCGGACTCAACTTCGGCGTCAGCGGCTCGGGCGTGAAGCTGCCGATGGCCGGACGCATCGGCCTGCCGCGCATTTCCTCCCCGGTCTCCGAAGCGGCCGCCAAGCAGTAATCCATGGATGAGCTGCGGCAGGAGGCCTGGGCCCAGGCCGTCGTCTGGGTGCCTGCCATCGCCGTCGCGCTCGGCCTGCTTGTCCTCTTCTTCGTGCTGGCGCGCGTCGCGCATTTCGGCGTGCTGCGAATCGTCGCGCGCACCCGTGCTCACGGCCCGCTGGGCCAGCTCCTTGCGAGCATCGCCCGCATCACCCTCCTGGTCCTCGGCTTGGTGACGGCGCTGGGAACGCTCGGCGTGAACATCACCGGCATCGTCGCCGGCCTCGGCCTCACCGGCTTCGCCCTCGGCTTCGCGCTGAAGGACAGCATCGCCAACCTGCTGGCCGGAGTGCTGATCCTGCTTTACCGCCCGTTCGACATCGGCGATCGCATCGACGTCGGCGGCCTCTCGGGCCACGTGGTGAACATCGACCTGCGCTACACCGAGCTCGACAACCCTTCCGAGCGGGTGCTGGTGCCGAACTCCAAGCTCCTCACCGACCCGATCCGGGTGTCGAAGACAGCCGCCTAGGAAGTCTTTACGTAGCTCGCTTCCAGGCAGACGTTCACCAGCGCCTGGCGCTTCTCCTCCTTCACCACCTTGAGCGCGCGCTCGAGCGCCGGCATCAGCTCCTTCGGCTCGCTGACCGCTTCGCCATGGCCGCCGGAGGCCTTGATGACGTGCTCGAAGCGGGGCGAGGGCTCGAGCGTTGCGAATGGCGGCTGCTGCATCGCCGAGGCGTGGCCCTTGGGATAAGTGGCCAGGGTAGAGCGGTGCACGGCCGCCCAGCGCGCGTTGTTGGCGATGATGAAAAGCACCGGCAGCTTCATCGCCTCGGAGACGTAATGGCCCGCGGTCGGATTGCCGAACATGTAGGCGCCGTCGCCGAGCGCGCAGATCACGGTCTTCTCCGGCGCGGCGAGCTTCGCGCCGAGCGCCGCGCCCAGGCCCCAGCCCAGGCCGCCGGCGGAAGTGTTGCCGAAGTAGCGGCCGGGCTCGGTGATGGTCATTTCCTCGAGCACGGTCGGGTACTCGTTGATGAGGATCGTGCGCTCGTCGAGCAGCTTGTTCATGCACGCGGAGAGCCACTTGCCGGTG
>DASSPL010000231.1:0-2805 GCA_035699685.1 Burkholderiales bacterium
TCCGTGATCCTCTATTACCTGGACGAGGCGTTCCCGCACCCGCCGCTCATGCCGAAGGACCTGCACCAGCGCGCCCTGGTGCGCCAGTACAACAAGCTGATCGACGAGTACGTGCACAACTCGTGCACCATCCTTACCTTCGCCACCGCCTTCCGGCCTTGGTTCGCCGGCCTGAGCGGCGAGGAGATCGAGAAGCGCCTCGCCAAGTCGCCGAGCAAGCAGCGCACGGAATACAAGCGCGACGTCGCCCTGAACGGGCTCGACTCGAGGTACGTGAAGGACGCGCTCGGCCACCATGAGAAGCTGCTCAAGATGATGGATGCGGCGCTCGACAGGCATCAGTGGCTCGCCGGCGACTTCTCGCTCGCCGACGCGGCGGTGATCCCGTACATCCTGCGGCTGGATCTGCTCAGGATCCGGGGAATGTGGGACAAGCTGCCGAGGATCGAGGCGTGGTACCAGCGCATGCGCGAGCGGCCTTCGGTGAAGAAGGAGCTGCTGGAGCGCATGACGGCGCAGGACAGGGCGCCGTTCGAGAAGCTGGAGCCCGACCCGTGGCCCAGGGTGAAGGAGCTGGCGTGGGCGTCCTGATCGAGGGCGAGTGGAAGGACCAGGACCTGCCGCAGGAGACCGGCGGCGCGGGCGAATTCAAGCGCATCGAGAGCGCCTTCCGCGACCGCATCACCGCCGACGGCTCGTCGGGCTACAAGGCGGAAGCCGGGCGCTACCACGTCTACGTGGCGTGGAACTGCCCCTGGGCGCACCGCGTGTTGATCTTCCTCGCGCTGAAAAAGCTCGAGAAAGCCATCAGCGTGGCCTACGCCATCCCCGGCCTGCGCGAGCAGGGCTGGACTTTCGAGGAGCGGCGCGAGTATCCGGACTGCACGCCGGACAAGGTGAACGGCTTCCATTATCTGCATGAGGCCTACTCGGCGGCCGCGCCGAAGTACACCGGCAAAGTGACGGTGCCGACGCTGTGGGACAAGAAGACGCGCAAGATCGTCAACAACGAGTCGTCCGAGATCATCCGCATGCTGAACAGCGAGTTTCACGGCATCGCGGGCGACGACACCGACTACTACCCGCCCAACCTGCGCGGCGAGATCGACCGCATCAACGAGTTCGTCTACACGCGCATCAACAACGGCGTCTATCGCTGCGGCTTCGCGAAGACGCAGCAGGCGTACGACCAGGCCTACGACGCGCTCTTCGCCGCGCTCGACGAGCTGGAGCAGCGCCTCGGCCGCAGCCGATATCTCATCGATGACCGCATCACGGAGGCCGACTGGCGCCTCTTTCCGACGCTGGTGCGCTTCGACGTGGCGTACTTCTCGGTGTTCCGCTGCAACCGCCAGCGCATCGCCGACTTCCCCAACCTCAGCCGCTACCTGCGCGAGCTCTATCTCGTGCCCGGCATCGCGTCTACGGTGAAGCCCCGCTACTATGTGATCGGCTACTGGTCGATCCAGAAGGTGAATCCGAGTGGCATCATTCCCAAGGGCGCTCCGGCGCCTTACCTAGAAGAGCCGAGGAGGAGGGCACTATGAGGAGGGCAGTCGCATTCATCGCGGGCATGGCCGTGGCCTGCGCGGCTTTGGCGCAGGCGCAGAGCTACCCGAATCGTCCGGTGCGGGTGGTGGTGGCGGCGCAGACCGGCGGCCCGGACACCGTGGCGCGCATCGTCGCCGCGGCCTTGCAGCAGCAGCTCGGCCAGCCGTTCGTGGTCGAGAACCAGGGCGGCGCGAACGGCATTGTCGGCGCGACCACCGTCGCCAAGGCCGCGCCCGACGGCTACACGCTGTTGGTCTATTCCTCCGGCTTCGTCATCAACCCCGCGATGCACAAGAGCCTGCCGTACGACACCGAAAAGGACTTCACGCCGATCACCAACCTGGTGAGCAACGGGGGACTGTTCTTCGCCGTCGCCAACAACGTGCCGGCGAACAACCTGAAGGAGTTCCTCGACTACGCGAAGAAGCCGGGCACGCAGCTCGCCTACAGCACTCCCGGGGTCGGCAATACCTGGCACCTGGCGATGGAAGTCTTCAACGGCATGACCGGCATCAAGTCGACGCACATCCCGTACAAGGGCGGCGGACCCGCGACGGCCGCGCTGGCGAGCGGGGAAGTGCAGGCCATGTTCGCCTCGCCCGCGCCGCTGATGCCGCACTACCAGAGCAAGAGGGTGCGCGTCCTGGCCTGGACCGGCGAAAAGCGCCATCCCGGCTTCCCCGAGGTGCCGACCACCGCCGAGGCGGGCCTGCCGCAATACAGGCACGACGGCGGCTGGTTCGCGCTCTTCGGGCCCGCCGGCATGCCCGCCGACATCGTCGAGAAGATCTGGCGCGAGGTGCGCGCCGCGGAGCAGAAGCCCGACGTGCTGGACCGCTTCGCCAAGGTCGGCGTGTTCCCGGTGGCCGATTCGCCCGCCGACTTCAAGAAATTCTTCCACGCCGAGATCAAGGCCTACGCGGACCAGGCCCGCGCGGCCGGCATCAAGCCCGAATAGCACGGATGTACACGCGACGATGGTCGACGTCGCCGCGCGAGCATGAGGTAACGGTCGAGCGCGACGTCAAGGTGCGCATGCCCGACGGCACGCACCTCGACGGCGACATCTACCGCCCCGCGTCGAGCGGCCGCTTTCCGGTCCTGCTCGGCGCGCATCCGTACAACCAGGAGATGCAATCGCCGCCGCTGCGGCCGGTCGGCTTCACGCCGATGCGCGGCTGGATGGAGAGCGGCGATTCGACGTACTTCGCGCGGCGCGGCTATGTCCACGCGGTGTTCAACGTCCGCGGCAGC
>DASSPL010000232.1:0-2989 GCA_035699685.1 Burkholderiales bacterium
GAGCCAGGTGACGAGGAAGCAGCCGGCGAAGAAGGCGCGCGCCTCGGCGACCAGCGCGGTGCCGAACACCGGCACCGCCATGCGCATGAAGATGTGCTGCAGCGACCACAGGGTGGCGAGCAGCAGCCACCGGGCCGCGGCCGAGCTCGTCACTCTCTACAGGTAGACGCGCTTCATCGCGTCGGCCGGATAGCGCAGGCCGGCGCCGGCGCCGACCGGCGCGATCTCCGAGATGCGCTTCACGTCCTGCGCGGAGAGCTTCACCTCGAGCGCGGCGAGGTTCTCGTCGACGCGCTGGCGGCGCTTGGTGCCCGGGATCGGCACGATGTCCTTGCCCTGCGCGAGGAGCCACGCCAGCACCAGCTGCGCCGGCGTGCACTTCTTCTCCACCGCGATCTCCTCCAGCCGCTTGACGATCTTCACGTTCTTGTCGAGGTTCTCGCCCTGGAAGCGCGGATGCGCGAGGCGGCGGTCGCCCTCGGGCAGGTCGGCCTTGCCCTTCACCGAGCCGGTCAGCATGCTGCGGCCGAGCGGCGCGTAGGCGACGAGCGACGCGCCGAGCTCGCGGCACGCCTGCAGCGTCTCCTCGCCCTCCTGGCGGTAGAGCAGGGAGTACTCGTTCTGCACGGCGGCGATCGGATGGATCCTGGCCGCGCGGCGCAGGGTCTCGGGGCGCGCTTCGGAAAGGCCGAGCGCGCGCACCTTGCCCGCCTCGATCAGCCGCTTCATCGCGCCGACCGTCTCCTCGATCGGCACGCTGGGGTCGACGCGATGCTGGTAGTAGAGGTCGATCACCTCGATGCCCAGGCGCTTGAGGCTCGCCTCGCAGGCGCGCATCACGTACTCCGGCCGGCCGTCGACGCCCTGCTTGCCGTCGGCGCCCTTGGTCTGCCCGAACTTGGTGGCCACCACCACGCCGTCGCGGCGCCCCTTCAAGGCCTTGCCGAGCAGCTCCTCGTTGTGCCCCCAGCCATACATGTCGGACGAATCGAGGAAATTGATCCCCTTGTCGAGCGCGTAGTGGATGACGCGGATCGACTCGTCGTCGTTGGCGTTGCCGTAGGTGCCGGACATCGACATGAGCCCGAGTCCGATCGCCGAAGCCTTGATACCGCTTTTGCCTAGCGTGCGCATTTCCATGGGGTGTTCCTTAGAACAGGTCGAAGTATTCGCGGTGTTCCCAGTCGCTCACTTCGAGGTTGTACCGGGCGATCTCAGCTTCCTTCATCCGGGTGTAGTAGTCCACGAATGTTTCGCCGAAGCCCTGGCAGAGCACCGGGTCCCTGCGCAGCGCCTCGATCGCCTCGCCGAGCGTCCGCGGCAGGAAATCGGCCTTCGCCTCGTACGGCGTGTCCGCCGATGCCGGCAGCGAGGGGCGCGTCGCCATCCCATCCAGCCCTGAATAGATCTGCGAAGCGAGATAGAGGTACGGGTTAGCCGCAGGCTCGCCGATCCGGTTCTCGATGCGCGTCCCCGCGCTGCCGGGCGCGCCGATCACGCGCAGCAGCGCGCCGCGGTTCTCCTTGCCCCAGATGACGCGGTCGGGCGCGAGCGAGTAGGGCCGGTAGCGCTTGTAGCCGTTGAGGGTCGGGGTGCTGAAGACGCAGGCGCCGCGCGCATGGGCGAGCAGGCCGGCCAGGTAGTGCCTGCCCGTCTCCGACAGATCTTCCTTCTCGGCGGTGAAGACGTTGCGGCCGCCCTTCGCAAGCGATTGATGGAGGTGCCAGCCGCTCGACATGACGTTCGGAAGCTTCGGCCGGCACATGAAGGTGGCGTGGAAGCCGTGGCGGCGCGCGACCTGCTTCACCGCGCTGCGCAGCAGGATCATCGCGTCGGCCGCCGCCATCGCCGGCAGCGGCGCCAGCGTGAACTCGAACTGGCTCGGGCCGAACTCGATCTCGAACGAGCGCAGCGGGAGCTGCAGCGCCTCCAGGTTCTTCCTCAGGATCTCCACCACCGGGTCGATCAGGTCGTAGCGCTGCTCGGTGAGGTACTGGTAGCCGCTGGTGAGGAGCTCGACATCCGGCGGCGTGCCCGGCTGGCCGGCGTCCGAGGGGCGCAGATTCTCGCTCGAGATGCGAAAGACGTGGAACTCGACTTCCAGCCCGGCGATGAGCTGGTGCTCGCCGAGCTTCTCGATCGCCTTGCGCAAGACCGCGCGCGTGTCGTAAGGCACCGGCCGGCCGTCCTGCAGGCGCAGGTCGCACAGGATCCAGCCGGTGTCCGGCGCCCAGGGGAGGAAGCGGAAGGTGGAGGCGTCGGGCATCATCAGGATGTCGGCCGCGCCCTGCAGCTCGGGCATGCCGACGCCGCCGCCCGGCGTGAAGGCCGGAAACACCGTCCTGTGCGAGGTGTCCTTCAGGAGCAGGGTGCTGGTGACGGTGACGCCTTTTTCCAGCGCTGTACTGACCTCGGAGGCCGCCAGCGTCTTGCCGCGCAGCACGCCGTGCTGGTCGGCGAACGAGAAGCGCACGCACTTGACCTGGTGCGCCTCGATTTCCTTGAGGATGTTCAGGCGGCCCAACCCGACTGCTTGCGGCGCTTCTGGTCGGCTTCCTTCCAGTACTCGTCGATGCGCGGCGTCGGCCCGATGCCGTCGATCGCCGGCGGGCCCGACGCCTCGCTCTGCACGACGAGCTCGCCGGCCTCGTTCCTGCGGATCGCGTCCATCAGCAGGCGCCGGTAGAGCACGATGCCCTTGTCGCTGGTGCCGAGGTTCTCCTGCGTGCGGTCGGCGATCGGCCCCTGCGACTCGCAGGCGAACTGGTCATGGATGTTGATATCGAAGCCCATGCCGGTGAAGGTCTTCGTCGCCTGCTCGGCGGCGTCGAAGCCCCACGAATTGCTGCGATTGAAAATCGGCTTGTAGTCGGGCGCCGGATAGGTCCGCAGGCGCTGGCTGCGCATCGTGTCCTTGTCGACCTTGCCGCCGAAGCTGGTGAAGATCGAGTACCAGTAGCAGCCGACGTCGTCGACCGGCACGTGGAAC